>CAIXRH010000209.1 GCA_903921785.1 uncultured Pseudomonadota bacterium | reverse complement strand
GGTGGCGCTGGGGCTGGTGCCCGCCGCCCTGGCGACGGCCTGGGAGACCGAGAACGCGGCGCCCTTCCTCCAGAACGCGGGGTTCGTGGCGCTGGCGGTGCTGCTCGCCCCGCGCGCGCCGGCCTGGCTCGGCGCGCTGGGCACCTTCGGCGGCCTCGCCGCGCTCGCCTGGGCGCACGGCTGGCTCGGCAAGTTGGGGGTGCCTTGAGCCCGATCCGCCGCATCCGCCTCGGCCGCGCCCCGAACTGCTCGTCGCTGGGGAACGTCTTGAACGTGCTCGTCTGGTCGCAGGCGGCGCTCGCGGCGCTGTGGGTCGCCGCCGAGGCGTGGCCCGCCCGGCGGCGGCGGGACGAGCCCGGCGGCGGCGAGACCCGCGCGGTGGACGAGCCGCCCGCCCTGGTGAGCACCAGCCCCGACAACGGCGCGCCCCACGAGGCCCACGTACAGGTGACCCGCGCGTGCTCTTTGCCGTGTCCCACCTGCCACATCGAGCCGGAGCCCGGGGGCGCGCACGTGGCGGTGGAGACGCTGCGGTCGCGGTTCGCGGCGCTCGCGGAGCAGGGGGTTTTCCACGTGGCGGTCGGCGGCGGCGAGGCCCTCGCGCACCCGGAGCTCGCCGCCGTGGCGCACGCCGCCCACGACGCCGGCCTGTCCATCGGGGTGACCACCAGCGGCGTGGGCGACCTCGCCCCGCTCGGCGCGTTCGACCAGGTGAACGTCTCCATCGACGCCCTCGGCGAGGCCTTCCGCCAGACGCGCGGCTACGCCGGCGCCGACCTCGCGCTCGCCGCCGTCAGCCGCCTCGCGGCGTCGGGGCAGCGTGTCGGGGTGAACGTCGTCCTCGACCGCACCACGTTCCCGCTGCTCGGGGAGACCGTCGCCGCCGTGGTCGCGGCCGGCGCTCGCGACATCCATCTGCTGCGGCTGAAACCGGTCGGGCGCGCAGTCGCGACCTACGCCGACCGGCGGCTCACCCCCGAGCAGGCGATGGCGGTGTGGCCGGCGCTGCTCGCGCTCCTGGAGGCGCACCCCGGCGTCACCTTCCGGGTGGACTGCGCGATGACCCCGTTCCTCGCCGCCCACGGCGTCGATCCCGCGCGGATGGCGGCGTTCGGCTGGACGGGGTGCCACGGCGGCGACGCCCTCGTGGCGGTCGACACGGCTGGCGCGGTGGCGCCGTGCAGCTTCGTCCCCGGGCCCGTGGATCCCGCGTGGCGCGACGGCGTGGCCGCGGCGCCCTGCGGCTCGTGCGCGTGGCGGGCGTTGTGCCGGGGCGGCTGCCACGCGGTGGCGCGTCACCTCACGGGAACGCTGCTCGCCCCCGATCCCGAATGCCCCCTGGTGGCCGCGTACTCGTCGTGAGGCAGGGGATGATCGCCACGGCCGCGCTCCGCCCCCCACCCGGATAACGAACCCGACCCGCGTCGCTCCGCCGCTGGTACCAAAAACCCAAAAAGCGCTACCACCCGCCCAGGTGTGCGTTACCATTCCGGCACAGTCATGGTTCGCGTCTCTCTCACCGGTTTGCTCTCCGTCGTCGGCGCGATCCTGCTGGTGTTCGCGCTCTCGGCCCTGGTGCCGCCGGTGGCGTGGGAGCCGGTCTGCCGCGCCACGGAGACGTTCAAGGAGCCCTGCCTCCGCGGCCTCGTGCGCCAGGAGCTCACCAGCCCCGAACCCCGCATCGAGACCACCCGCCTGCTCGACTGGTGCGGCGCCGACGAGCTCTGCCGCATCGATGTGCTCACCGCCCGCCCGGCGGCCGACGCGCACGCGCAGCGCGCCCTCTGCGAGATGTGGGCGCCGAGCTTCCAGTTGGCCTGCGAGCAGGGCCTGGCCCCAGCGCCCGAGCGGCGCTGAGCCGCACACCGCGGCGCTGAGCGGCCCGCCCTACTCGTACGTCGGCAACGACCCGCCGTGGGCCACCGCCACG
Source organism: uncultured Pseudomonadota bacterium (assembly GCA_903921785.1). Classification (GTDB taxonomy): domain Bacteria; phylum Myxococcota_A; class UBA796; order UBA796; family SXON01; genus SXON01. The sequence goes on along the minus strand of CAIXRH010000209.1, from coordinate 5,811 downwards.
ACCGAGTTGTAGAAGTCGATCACGAACTCTTCGCACTTCTCCGGCCCTGAGTCGACGGTGGCGAGGTGGAAGACCACCAGGAAGTCCACCACGTCGTCGTGGCCCGTGGCGACGACGCTGCCCGCGAGCGTGGAGATGAACTCCGTGCCGTCCGTCTTCTGCCAGATGGCGATGCTGCCGTCCGCGGGGTCGTCGGCCTGGTCTTGGAACCAGGTGAGGTCGAACGTCACGGTGATCGGGTCGTCCACCTGCTCGCTCACCACGTAGGCGCTGTCCACGCCTTCTTCTTCGATCTCCTTCACCGTCCACTGCGTGACGTCCCGGCGGTTCACGCCCACGTCGGGGTCCTGGAGCACGTCCCAGACGGTGGGCGCGTCCACCTTCACCCAGCCGCGCAGCGCCGCCCAGCTGTAGTCGGTGTCGGTGCCCGAGAGCATCTCGTAGCGCTCAGGGGTGGGATCGGCGTCGTCCGCCGGGGCCTGGATGCCCTTGTCGTCGAACGGGGTGAGCTCCTGGCCGACCGCGGCGCTGTCGGTCGAGTCGGCGGTGGAGCAGGCGAAGAGCACCAGCGTCAGCATCCGGCGATGGTATCAGCGAACGGGCCCGCTCGTCGCGGGGCAGGGGCCCGGCGTGTCGCTCTCGCTACCGGGGATCGGCCGCTGGCCGGTGAGCGCGGCCCCCGAGGCGGTGAGCTGGAGGGTGAACCGCTCCATCTGCGCGTGGTGGCAGAGCGGCGCGGTGTGCGGGCCCGTGGTGACCGCGAGCGCCACCTCGGCGACGCTCAACGTGCCGGAGAGCGGCGCCGACGACGCCACGAGCCCCGCGTAGGCGCGCGCTTCGGCCGAGGGGATGGGCGCCCGGAGCTCGTCGATCCGATCGAGGTGGAGGGCGGCGCCCGGGAGCGTGAGGAAGAGCCCGGTGGCCACGGCGGGGCTCTGGTCGCCGCCGGGGGTCGGCTCGGCGTCGATGCCGGGGAGGCGGAGGACGCGGAGCGCCGAGGGGTCCACCGTGACGGCCTGGGGCGGCGCACCGGCGACCGGCGCGGCGAACGCGGCCGGGCCGAAGCCCGCCACGCCCAACCCCGCGGCAACGAGGACGGAACGCCCTCTGCTACCGCGCACGGCGGGCCGCCATCTCCAGGCGGACCGCCCGCCGCTCGGCTTCAGGGAGCTCGCCGAAGAGGCGGAACCAGCCGCGCTCCTCCATGGCCGCGTGGGCCTCGAGGTGCTCCACGAGCGCGGTGACGTGCTCGTGCAGCTCGGGGTCTTCGGGGGCGCCGTTGGCGGCCAGCTCGTCGAGCGCGGCGAGCACGGGGGGCAGGAGCGTCTTGAGCGCCACGTGGCCCTGCTCCAGCTCGGCGAGCATGGGCGCGAGCTCAGGATGGGCGACGACGAGGCGCGGGCTGATCGACTCATCCTCGTCGCGGGCGTGCATCGGCAGGGCCTCGCGGAAGTAGCGGCCGAGCGAGGCGGCAGCGGCGGGCACCTGGGGGTGGGACTCGTCAGCGTGCCACGCGTCGATCGTGCGAACGAGGATCGCGGAGAACTGGCGCATCTTGGCGTGGCAGCTCCGGAGCATGTCCTCGGCGGTGTCTTCGAGCGGGAGCGGTGGCTTCATGCGGGGGCCCTATCCCCAACCAGCGCATCTGGCGGACCCTTGACAAATTGGCCACCTTCAGTGTATACGCCGCCCCGATCCGGGGCCCGACCATGGTGTTGCTGACCTTCTTCCTGGTTGCTTGCGAGAAAGACGAGCCCACGGAGACGATCCCGCCCGGGAAGCTCTCCCTGCGGAGCCCCGCAGCCGGGGCCTTCATCGAGGATGGCGACACCACCGCCAGCGGCCTCGCAACCGCCCTCAACGACGTGCAGGTCAACGGCGTTGAAGCCGAGGTAGATGGTGGAAAGTTCACCGCTGAAGTTCCCCTGGAGCGGGGGGTCAACGTGGTGGAGGCCACCGGGGTCGACGGCACCGGGCACAAACTCTTCGAACGAAATGGCGTGCTGGCGGGAAACTACACCCAGGCCGAAGGCCCGGTGGAGGACGCGCTCTCCCTCCGCGTGAACCAGAGCGGCCTCGATCGGATCGGGGAGATCGCCGTCGGCGCGTTCGACGTGCAGACGATCAACGACATGCTCCCGGCGTTGAACCCGATCTACACCTACGACACCGGCCTTGCCACCTGGATCTCGGCGGACGTGCAGAGCATCACGTTCGACAACCCCAGCCTCGACTTCGAGCCGCGGGACGGCGCGCTCGGCCTCACGGTCACCATCCCCAACCTCTACGTCGACCTCTACGCCTACGGCGAGGTCGTGTACATCGACTACGACAGCGACGCCTCGATGTGGGCCAGCTCCGCCGTCCTCACGGCCGACCTGTACGTGGACGCGTCCAACGGCAAGCTCGCGATCGACATGGGCACCGTCACGGTCGACCTGAAGGACTTCGGCTACGACACCTCGCTCATCCCCGGCGACTTCGAGAGCTACCTCTTCGTGGACACGATCCGCGGCAAGATCGAGGAGATGCTCGCCACGCAGATCACCGACACGGTGCCCCCGCTGCTCGACGAGACGCTCAACGGCCTCGACCCCAGCTACTCCACCGAGCTCATGGGCCTGCCGGTGGACATGTCGTTCTCCTTCGCCTCGGCCGACGTGGACGATCGCGGCCTCGCCCTCACCCTCGACCTCGCGGTCGACGTGCCCCAGAGCGGCAAGCACAGCGCCCCCGGCTACTTCACCGCCCCCCTCGGCACCCCGGACGTCGACGAACACGCCGACCTCGCCGGCGCCGTGAGCGACAACCTGCTCAACCGGATGCTCTACGAAGCCTGGCAGGGCGGCCTCCTCGACATGACGCTCTCCACCGACGACGGCTCGCTCACCCCGTTGATGCTCGCGCCGCTGAAGGCCACCGAGGGAACCATCAAGGTCAACGCCAAGCTCCCGCCCGTGGTGGTGGAGCGCGACGGGCAGCTCCAGGCCCAGCTCGGCGAGCTGATGGTGGACATCGAGACCCCCGGCGGCGCCCTCGGCGACCACCTCCTCGCCTCGGTGAACGCCTTCGTGGACCTCACGGTCACCGTGAAGGGCGGCGAGCTCACCCTCGAGCTCGGCACGCCCGAGCTGGTGCTGATGGTGCGCGAGAGCAGCATGGGCGCGGACGACGAGGAGATGACCAACCTCGTGGAGCAGGTCCTCCCGTTGGACCTCCTCTTCGCCCTCCTCGGCGACTTCTCCTTCCCGCTGCCGGCCCTCTACGGCATCGAGCTCGACGAAGGCAGCGCTACCCGCGACGCGAGCGGGGTCTACACCGGGCTCGAGATTTCGCTGAAGTAGGGCGGATCAGGGTCCCCCCTCCCACCTCGGCAGGAACGTCGCGAGCCACGACCCGCGTCGGCGGGCGCCGCTGAGGCGCCTACCTCACCCCGTGGATGCTCCACGACTGGTTCGCGCAGTCGAAGCACTTCCCGGCGTAGTTGGCGGTGAACGTCGCATCGAAGGCGTCGTGCGCGGTGAAGGTGCCGGAGATCCGGTAGGTCTCCGTGCAGGTGCCGGCGATGGAATTGTCGGCGTCGAACTCCTTGGCCCCGTTGATCGTGCCCACCATCGTGCCCGGCTGGGTGCCGCCGCCCGCGAACTTGATCGTGGGGTTCAGATCGGTCACCACGAGCTTGTCGAAGTTGAGGGACACCAGCCCGAAGGCGCAGGAGTAGCTGATCTTGGAGTCGAGGTCCCAGGTGCCGCCGTAGTCGCAGTCATTGTCGGCGATGCCGTCGCAGTCCTGGTCGATGCCGTCGTCGCAGACCTCCTCGTTGCCGGTAAAGCGGGTGGGGTCACTGTCGTCGCAGTCGGAGCAGGCGTCGTCGCCGTCCCCGTCGGCGTCGGGGGCGTCGAGGGTGGTCTCGTCGCAGTCGTCGTCGATCGCGTTGCAGGAGACCTCGGCGGTGCCGGGGTTGATCTTCGGGGCGAGGTCGGCGCAGTCTTCGCACTCCGTGTAGCCGTCGCCGTCCTGATCGAGGCCGTCGAGCGTGGCGGTGTCGCAGTCGTCGTCCACCAGGTTGCACTGGAGCTCGGCGGTGTTCGGGTGGATGGCGCCGTTGGCGTCGTCGCAGTCGTTCTCGCAGGCCGAGTACCCGTCTTCATCGGCGTCGGCGTCGTCGATGGTGTCGGCGTCGCAGTCGTCGTCGAGCCCGTTGCAGGTGACCTCCACGCCGGAGGGGTGTACGTCGGCGTGGCGGTCGTCGCAGTCGAGGCGGTCGGCGGCGTAGGTGGCCGCGCAGTTGGGGTTGGTGGCGTCGAAGTAGCCGTCACCGTCGAAGTCGAAGGGGCTGTCGACAACGTCGTCTTCCCCCGGCTCGAGCTGCCCGTTGCACTTCGCGGTCTGCGTCACGCCGATGTCGTTGCCGCAGCCGAAGAGCCCCGCAGCCAGCAGGATCGAGAGAGTCAGGGTTCGCCGCATCGCGCCTCCGAGAATAGTGTACCTGGGATCGTGGGCGGGCGACGGCGCGCGCGCGAAATGCTCTCGTAGCTCAGCTGGACAGAGCGCCGGATTTCTAATCCGGTGGTCGCAGGTTCGAACCCTGCCGAGGGCGCGCGCCCCGCCGTGGCGCCGGTGCGGTACACTCCCCCGATGCCGCGCTGGCTCGCCATCACCCTCCTGCTCCTCCTCTCCTGCGCCGGGATCGTCACCCTCGGCGGCTACGCGGGCTTCTCGTGGTGGAAGGTGAACCGGGGGGACGGCGACGGCGGTGGTCTGCCGGCGGGAACCGAGGCAGGCGCCGGCACGAGCACTGGTGGCGTCGCGACAGTCGCGACAGGGCCGGGCGCCTCCGCCGCCGGAACGTCGGGGGCCGGCGCGTGCGCCGCCGGGCTCGCCGCCTTCGAGGCCAAGGACTACGAGACCGCCTCCACCCAGCTCGACACCTGCGTGGAGACCCACCCCGCCGACAACGCCTCGCTGATGTTGCGTGGGCGCGCCTGGGCCCAGCTCAAACGGTGGGAGCGCGCGGACGCCGACCTGGAGAAGGCCCTCGCGGTGGACCCCAAGGACGAGCGCGGCTGGGAGGCCCTCGCCTATGCGCGCACCCACAACGACAACGACCGCGGCGCCGCCCTCGCCCTGGACAAGTGGATCGCGGTGAACCCGAACGCCCCTTCCGCGTTCCGCATGCGCGCCGACGTGCGCTACCGCCTGGGCGACCGCCCCGGCGCCCTCGACGACGCCGGTCGTTCCTGCGCCCTCGGCGACGCCGATGGCTGCACCCTCGAAGGCCGCCTCAAGGACGCCGGGAAGCGGCGCTGAGATGCCCACGCTCCGGCGGGCGGGCGCCGCGGAGGAGGCCGAGCGGGATCGCCTCTCTCACGCCGAGTGGGCGGGCGGCTTGTCGCTGGACGATCACCTGGCGCGCGAGCGGGCGCTCCGGGCCTCGGCGTGGTCGCGCGCCGCGCACACCATGTGGCTCTGGGAGGAGGGTGGCGCGGTGCTCGCGTCGTGCGAGACGTACGCCGTGCGGTCGGCGATCGGCGGCGTGCCCGGGGTGACCTACGAGATCGCCAGCGTGTTCACCGAGGAGCACCACCGCGGCCGCGGCCACGCCAGCCGGCTGCTCGACGCCCTGGCCGCCGCCCACGCCGCGCCCGACCTCCAGGCGTTCTTGCTCTTCTCCGACGTGGGCGAGGCGATGTACGCGCGCCTCGGCTTCGAGGGGCTCCCCGCCTGGGACCGCGTCGCGACCCCGCTTCGGGCGTCGCCCGCGCCCGGCCTCGTGCCGCTGACCGCGGCGACGCTCGATGCGGCCTGGAG
>CAIXRH010000208.1 GCA_903921785.1 uncultured Pseudomonadota bacterium | reverse complement strand
GCGGCGCGGCGGCGGCGGCCCGGGGCACATCCACCACCGTGGGCTGCGGTGCGTCAAAGCCGGAGTCTCGCCGCACCACCTCGGTGGGCTGCGGGGCATCGAAGGCGTCGGCGCCCCCGAGCTCCGGGGGCAGCGTCGGCGCGAGGTCGACCCGGCCGGGGGCAGGGAGGGGGCGCAGCTGCACGTCCCGCCGCGCCGGAGCCGGCGCCAAACGGGGCGTCGGCGGCGGCATCAGCGGGGGCGCGGCCGCGGCCGCGCCCGGCGTGCGGTACCGCCGGGCGAGCGCTTCGCGGTCGGGCAGGCCCTCCAACGAGCGGAGGGTGGCGAGCAGATCACGCAGGAGCATGCCCTCGTCGGAGTAGCGATCCCGGGCGTCCCTCGCGAGCATCTTCCCGATCACCCGCCCGAGGGCGGCGCAGCGGCCGCTCACCGCGGCGACCCACGGGCGCACGTCGCGGCGGCCATCCGCCGGGTCGCCCAGGCTGCCCCCGAGCAGCGGCTGCCCGGTGACGAGGTGCACCAGAAGCGCCCCGACCAACCACTGATCCGTCGTGGCGAGCGCGGTGTGCCCGGTCTTGAGCTCCGGCGGCACCACCACCAGCCGCTCCACCGGCAGCGCGAAGTCGGTGAGCACCACGCCGCCATCCGGGCGCACCCGAACCGTGTCGGCGCAGACGCGGCCGTGGACCACGCTCGCGTCGTGCACCACGCGCAGGGCGGAGACCAGCTCCACGCCCATGTCGACCACCGTCGGCAGGTCGAGCGGCTCACCCGCGCTGCCGGCCTTCTCCAGCAGCCCGGTGAGGCTCACCCCATCCACGAACTCCAGGGCCAAGGCGCCGAAGCCGGCGAAAAACCCGTGGACCTTTCGCACGCGCGGATCGTCGATTCCCCGCAAGGCGTCGTATTCCTTGCGGAGCTCGGTCATCGCCCGGCTGTCCATGGTGTGGTGGGCCACACGGACCACGACGGTACGCGGCTCACGCCCCGTGCCGTCGGCGCGCTGCGCCTTCCACAAGTTCGCGAGGGGGCGCGAAGCAATGAGCTCGGTGAGCTCGAAGGGTCCGACACGGTCGCCAGGGCGGTTCACGGGCGCGCCCTAACCGCCCCGCGGTTCCGCTGCTCCCTCTTCCTCGGGGCGCCGCGCGGGGATCTGCACGCGGAAGCAGGCCCCGCCACCCGGGAGGTTCTCCGCGGTCAACGTGCCTTCGTGATCGCGGACGATCCCGAATGCCACCGCGAGGCCGAGGCCGGTCCCTTCGCCCACCGGCTTGGTGGTGAAGAACGGCTCGAAGAGCCGCGCGGCCACCTCCGGCGAGAGCCCGGGCCCCTGGTCCTCCACGCACAGCTCGCCGGGCGTCGTCACCACCCGGACGCGGCCGCCGGTCGGGGAAGCCTGGATGGCGTTTCGAACCAGGTTGTACGCCACCTGCTCCAGGGCGCCCGCGTCGCCGGTGACGGGGGACGCCTCGACCGCGAGCTCGAGGGTGACGTTTTTCGCCGTCGCCTCCCGCCGGGCCAGCTCCGCGGTGGCCCGGGCCACCGCCGCGAGGTCCACGGGGCCCGGCGCGCGGCCGGAGGGACGACCGAGGCGGAGGAGCGCGCCGGTGATCTCGCGGATTCGCTCCGCCTGCCGGGCGATGACCCGGAGGTCCTCGACGGCTTCCGCGGGCAGCGCCGTCGCCTCCTCCAGCAACAGCCCGGCTCGGCCGAGGATGACCCCGGCGGGGTTGTTGACCTCGTGCGCTACGCCGGCCGCGAGCCGCCCGACCGCCACCAGCCGCTCCCGCTGCATCAACGCCGCCTGGGCCGTCGCCAGCGCCGCCGAACGTTCCTCCACCCGGCGTTCGAGCTCGGTGTTGAGCCGTTGCAGCTCCGCCCGCTCGGCCACTACGCGCGCCCGCAGGTGCTCCAGCGCCTCGCCGAGCGCCCGCGCTTCGTCCATCCCGCTGGGCACGAACGGCTCGGCGTAGTCCTGCGACTCCATCCGCCGCGCCTGCGCCGAGAGCCGCACCAGCGGCCGCACGACCAGGCCGTCGAGGACCAGCGCCGCCACCAGGGCCATGCCCAGCGCGATGGCCACGAAGACGAAGACCCGGGCGCGGTCCATCGGGGTGCCCGACGTCAACGAAAAGTCCACCACCATGGCGACCACGACCCCGAGCATCAGGAGGACGCTGAGCTTGAGGGAGAGGCCGGGGCGGCGCATTCGCGCAGCGTAATCTGGCGCCGCCGTCTCCCGGCGACCCGGGCGCGACAACGCCCGACGCGCCGGGTTCCTCACGCCGTGTAAGATTCCGTGTGTGCCGTCCGTTCCCGTGGTGGGAGCGAAAGAGGAGGGCTCCCTGGTCGACGAAGCCCAGCTTCAGCCCATCGCGGAAGAGCGCGCCGTCGTGGCGGGCCTCCTCCGTGGCGATCGGAAGGCCGCGGGCACGCTCTACGCCTGGTACGGGGACGCGCTGTTTCGGGAGATCATCCTGCCGAGGCTGCCGATCCGGGAGCTGGCCGAGAACGTGCTTGTCGACACGTTCCGCATCGTGCTGGAGCGGGCCGAGCAGTACACGCCCGACGCCGACAAGTCCATCTACTTCTGGATCCGCCGCATCGCGATCAACCGAGCCATCGATGTCCACCGTGCCCACCAACGCGCCCGCCGCCTCGAAGACGCGCTCGAAGCCGAGCACGACCCTTCCGAGGTGTCGCCCGCGCCGGACGCCCACGTGGACGACGAGGACACCCGGGCTCGCGTGGAGGCGGCGCTCGCCCAACTCAGTCCCCGCTACGCCGAAGCGCTGCGGCTCCGCATGCTCGACGAACACTCCCGCGAGGAGTGCGCGTCGCGCCTCGGCGTCACCGTGGGCAACTTCGACGTGATCCTCCACCGCGCTTCTGCCGCGTTCCGCAAGGCCTTCCAACCCGATGTCGACTGAAGAGACCGAGGCCCGCCTCCTCGCCGAGTGGCTCGCCACGCCGGCCGGAACGCCCCCGCCCGAGGGTCTCTCCTCGGACGTGGTCGCGGCGGTCTACGCCATGCGCCCCGATCGGGCGCCGGCGCCGCGGGTCTCGATCGAGGACATCTTCGGGAAGGTGGAGAAGGGACCGTTCGCCGAGGCGGTCGCCGAGGCGGGCGCGGCCCGGGCGCCGCTGGGCACGACGCGGCGCGGCGCCGGCACGCCGGGTC
>CAIXRH010000207.1 GCA_903921785.1 uncultured Pseudomonadota bacterium | reverse complement strand
CGCCTGCCGCGTCGCCGCCCCCGCTCCCGCAGCCGCCCCCGGCGAACGCGCCGCGGGTGATCCCGGCCAACCCCACGTTCATCCCCCCGGCGGACGACGACGTCCCGTAGCGTCCAGAAGCCGTGAGGGGGCCTACGCTCGCGGACCCCGTGCGGCGCGGCTGAGCCGGATACCGGAGCCGTCGCCCCCGAGGACCGCCTTGCCGCTGACCCGCTCCCCGCTGATGACCCAGCACTTCGCCGCGAGCGCCGAATTCGCCGAGGTGGACGGTTGGCTGGTCCCCGCCCGCTTCCGCAGCGTGGAGGAGGAGACCGCCCACACCCGCACGGGCGCCGTCCTCTACGACCTCGCCCCCCACGGCGTCCTCGAGCTGGTCGGCCCCGACGCGCGAAAGTGGGCGAACGGGATGTTCACCAACAACATCCGCGACCTCGCCGTCGGCGCCTGCAACCGCAGCGCGATGGGCGACGAGAAGGGGAAGGTGCAGGGGCTCCTGGAGGTGGCGCGCACCGGCGAGCAGTCGCTGGTGGTGATGCTCGACGGCGTGAGCCCCGCCGCGTTCAGCGAACGGTACGGGAAGTTCATCATCTTCGACGACGTGGAGCTCACCGACCTCTCCGAGGAGCGCACCGTGGTGCACCTCGCGGGGCCGAAGGCAGGGGAGGTGCTCGCGCTCGCCGGGCTTCCCGCCGTCTCGGTCGGAGAGGCTGCGGTGGTCAGCGACGTGGTGCTCCTCGGGCGAGACCGCACCGGCTTCGGCGGGGTGGACGTGGTGGTCCCGAAGGCGGCGGTGAACGAGCTCTGGGGCGCGCTCCGGTCGGCCGGAGCGGGCGTCGGCGGCGAGGAAGCCCTTGAGTCGCTGCGGGTGCGCGCGGGGCTCGCCCGCTGGCCGGTGGACATGGGCGAGCGGGCGCTGGTGCACGAGCTCCGGCTCGTGGAAGCCTGCTGCAACTTCAACAAGGGCTGCTACATCGGGCAGGAAGTGGTCAACCGCGTAGACGTGATGGGGCAGGTGAACAAAAAGCTCTGGGGCTTGCGCATGGAGGAGGACGCCATCCCGCCGCTGGAGGCGGAGGTGCGCCTCGGCGAGCAGGTCGTCGGCGTCACCCGCTCGGGCGCGCGCGAAGGGGGCGTGGCACGGTGCCTGGTGATGCTCAAGAAGGCGGCGTGGCAGCCCGGTTTGGTCGTCGAGGTGGTCGCGGGTGGCCGGACCGTGCGGGCGACGGTGTCCGACCTGCCGTTTACGAGCTGAACGGCGGCGTCGGCGCCGCGGGAGCCTTGACGGAGGCCCGCGCCGCGCATAGAAGGCGGGCGCTTGCCGAAGTGGCTCAGGGGTAGAGCAGCTGATTCGTAATCAGCAGGTCACGGGTTCAAATCCCGTCTTCGGCTCCATAAAAAAGCGGCGCTCGTTCCAGGGAAAAACTGGGGCGAGCGTTTTGCGTTTTTGGGGGTGGATTCGGGCGTAGTCGCACGGCGGCTGGCGGTCGGCCCGTCGCTACGGCGGACGGTGGTGCCGCCGGCGGGGCGGACGGGCGGAGTTCGCGGGCGCGGAGCCGGCCCCGGGGAGCCGGCCCCGGGGAGCCGCTCCCGGGGAGCCGGTCCCGGGTAGCCGGTCCCTACGCGATCACTTCGTGGAGCATCTCCACCGCGTAGACCGACCACGGTCCACCCGGTCGAGCGGTGAGCGCGCGCAGTGCCGTGGTGGCGGCGTCCGCGATGTCTTCGCCCACGACGACGAACCTGCGTTCTTCTCCCTGAGCGACGGCCACCACTCGGAACGCGGTGCGCGCCCGCGCGGGCTCGGCCGACGGCACGGGGGGCGCGACCACTGGCGCCGCGACCGGCGTTGTTTTCCGAGCCGGCGTCCTTCGTGCCGCCGCCTTCCCCCGGCGCCGCGTGTAGGCTCGGATTCCGAGCTTACGCCGGTACCCCCCGACCGTCGTGCGCTCGACGCCGGCTCGCTGGGCGATGACCTCGTCGGAGACCCTGCCGAGCTGGTCGCGGAAGGCCTCCAGGCGATGCGGGGGCTCCGGCTCGTCGGCGAGGAGCTCCTCCAGCAGGGCGGTGAGCGCCGCATCGTCGCGCGCGGCCCGCCCACCCGGTCGCGCCGCCGCGAGCGGCTGGCCGGAGTACGCCGGAATCCCCGCCTCACGGCGGTAATCCCGGACCCGCTCGCGTGGAATGCCGATCTCCTTCGCGATCACCGCGTCGGGGACGGTGCCCAACCGGTCGTGGTAGGGGGCGAGGCGTGCGGCGGCTTCGGTCGTCATCGGAAAGTCGCCTCTGGTTATCCACTCCCAAGGTCGTCGTCCCGTCGGTCGGGTGCCGCCCCGGCGAGCGTAGCGCGGAGGTCCTGACCGCCGGAGACCACGTCGTCGATCTTCCAGGCGCCCCCTTCGCGGATCAGCGCCCAGTCGACCTCGGTGGGCGCGCCGAAGTTCTTGAAGTGGGCCACGACCCTCGCGCCGGTCGGCGTCGCGGTGGTCTCCAGGAGGAAGTCCGTGAGGTGATCGTCCTGAGCGGCCGAGATCACGTCGAAGCCCGGCGGCGGGGTGGGCGCCTTGTCGGCCTGGTCCCACGCGCCCTGAAGGCCCTTGGACAGCGTCCCCGAGGTCCACAGGTCGGGTCGCGGGGCGTCTCGCAGGTACGTCTGGTAGAGTGCGCGCACCACCCCTTCGGCGCCGGCCACGTCGGCGGCCGCGGATTGGGGCGCCGGGGACGGCGTCGACCCGGTGCAGGCCAGGGTCCCAGGGAGCAGCGCGTAGAGCAGGGAGTGGGCGCGCATCGGCACCTCCGCGGCTCCGTCTATCTGGCGCGGCCCGCGCCTCCGCCTACCCCGCGTGCGCTTCGGCGTACTTCTTGAAGTTGTCGAGGATCGCCTGCCAGCCCTGCACCTGCAGCTCGACCGGGTTCTGGGTCTCCGGGACGAAGCTCTCCACCACGCGGGTGCCGCCCTCCACCGCCTCGAACGTCACCACCGCGGAGCGGTCCCCGAACGCGAATTCGATGCGCGCGTGGGGGACGACCTTGGTGTACGTGCCCTCGAAGTCGAAGCCGAAGCTGCCGTCCTTGGCCTCCATGCGGTTGCAGAACCGTCCGCCGTCGCGGAGGTCCGAGGTGGACCGCGGGGTGTGCCAGTCGTGCGACGCGGCGTTCCAGTGCACGATGTGCGCGGAGTCGGTCCAGAAGGTCCAGACCAGGGCGAGGGGCGCGCGGACGTCCGCGCTCACGGAGACAGGGGAGGGGGTCGACATCCGCAGCTCCTAGCGAGGCGACGAAGGGGCGCGCAACACCCGCCCAAGGCCCGAATCGCCGGCATGTGGGCTGCGCGACGTTTCGCGCGGCTGCGGTCTGCGTGCCTCCGCGCCCGTCGGCACCCCGGACGCCGCGGTCGCCCGTCCCGCTTGGCTCGTTTCCGCGGCTGCTCGACCGCCGACGCCGCCGGTGGGAACGACGACGAAGCGCCTCCAGCCCCTCGACGCCCTCAACGACGCCCTCATGGCGGCAACGAACGGGTCAGAAACGAACGGACGCGACCGCGTCGAAACGATCGTTGGCGAGCTCCTCGCCCTCCAGCTCGATGGTGTGTCGATACGCGAGCTGCAGCTTGGTGTCGTGCATGAACTTGGGTGCTTCGGGGACGTAGAGGTTCAGGCCGCCATCGATCGACACCTGCTCCACTTCGGTTGGGGCGGAGTCGAGGGCCGTGTTCGGATCCATCCACCCGCCTCGGCCGGCGAGCTCGATGTGATCACGTAGCCAAGGCGCCGGAATGAAACACCCGAATTGTCCGTAGGCGCCACGGGTGTGGTAGTCGATGACCGCCGCGTCGGCGTGGACGATCTCGCTGTCGAGGTACTCGCCCTGGAGAGAGAAGACGCTGACCGAGAACTGAAGTTCGGCCTGGAACGCGTTGACCTCCACCGCCGTGCTGTCCTCCCCGGTGAAGTTGTACACGTACCCTCCGCCTACGGAGATGTACGGATCGCGGCTGGTCCCTTCGTAGGGGCGATCGCGCGTCCCGAGCGGGGTGACGTTGAGGCGGAGCGCGTAGAGGAAACGGTCGTTGACGTTCTCCAGGCGGTTTCGCCCTTCGCCGTTGAACATGCCGGCGGAGAACGTGGCGCGCACCTTCTGGGCGATGGGGAGGCGGGTCTCCACCGAGGCGCCGATGTCCCGACCGAAGCTCGCCGCGTCCACGATCGGGGCGTTCTGGGCCAACTGTCGCCGGGTGTCTGCGGCGAGGTATTCCAGCGAGTAGGGGACCTTGAACTGCCCGACGTTGAGGGAGACCACCGGGCTGGGGGTGAAGTTCACGAAGGCGTCGGTGAGGGAGGGCTCGGGCTGCAGGTCCACTTCGATGCGCGCGCGCAGCCGGTACGTCTCCGAGCCTGCTTCGAGGCCCATCCGCGCGGCCAGCCAGAAGCCGTCCGTGCTGCTGGGGAGGGCCGGATCGTCGTCCCGCCAGGTGAAGCCGGGTCGCAGCCAGCCCATCGGGGTGACGGTGAACCCGGGGTCCGCGGCGAAGGCGAGGGGGAGCAGGAGGAGCATCCGCCTGTCTATCTGCTCGGATAGCCTCGGTGAATGGTGCTCGGGCTCGCGGCGTGGTCGGCGGTTTGTGCGGCGGTGGCCGTCCGCGCCGTGTGGCGCGGCGGGCGCACGCTCAACGACCACGCGGTCGCCGTCTTCGTGGTCCTGTGTATCGCCGTGTACCCGCTCCTCGGGGCGCTCTGCCCCGCGTTGCCCGCGACGGTCGCGTATTCCCTGTCGCTCGGCCCGTTCACGCTCGCGGCCCTCTTCGTGGCCTTGGACCTGCGTCGGGAGCCGCCGCCCTGGCTCACCGCCCTCGCTCGCGCGTCCCAGCCTGCGATGGCGTTCTCCCTGTGGACCGGGCTCCTCCTGATCGTGCGCAGCCCCGTCGCCCTCCTGCTCGGCGACGCGCTCTGGCCCGGCGCGTGGCTCGCGCTCCCGGCCGCGCTCGCCCTCTGGGGCACCGCCTGGACCTGGCTCGGCCGCCGCGTCCGGACGAACCGCGTGGAGCTCCCCCGCGGCGGCGTGCGCCCGCTGCGGATCGCCCACCTGTCGGACCTCCACGCCTCCCCGCTGATGACCGGCGCCGACCTCCTCGCCGTGGTGACCGAGGTCAACCGCCTCGCGCCCGACCTCGTGATGATCACCGGCGACCACGTGATGCCGTTCTCCGAAGCGCGCCACCCGGAGCTGTTGGCCGCGATCCGGGGGATCCGCGCGCCGGTCCACACCTGCAACGGCAACCACGACCTCCCCATCGACGCCCGCCTCCGCCACGAATTTCGTGCCGCCGGCGCTACGCCGCTGGTGGACGGTCGCGCGGTGCTCCTGGTCGAGGGCTGGATCGTGGAGGTGGTCGGTGTACAATTCCACTGGCGGGAAGCAAAGCGTCACCTGTTGGAGGCGCTCGGTGCGCAGAAGCCCCTCCCCGCGGATGCCCGGATTCTCCTCGCGCACGATCCACGCCTCTGGCCGTGGTTGCCCGCCGGCCGCTTCGACCTCACGCTGAGCGGCCACACCCACGGCGGGCAGGTGGCGCTCGACATGTTCGGCCTCCGCGGCTCCGTCTTGCGCCTCTTCGGCGTCCGGGACCAGGGGCGCTTCGACGGCGCGCAGGGGGCCCTCTGGGTCCACCGCGGAAACTGGCACACGGGATTGCCGCCGCGAATGGGCGTGGCGCCGGAGATCGTGGTCCACGAGCTGGTGCGCCGCCCCGCCGGCTGAGATCGTACGCGTGCGGGAATCACGATAGGCGGGACGGCGTTCCCCGACGACCGTGCTGCTCCTCGCGCTCACCTCCTCCGCCTTCGCGCTCCCCTCCGCGGGCGCGTCCTGGTCCCCGCTGGCGACCACGCCGGTGCAGATCGCCTGCACCACCTCGGAGGGGCGCCCGTATTGCCGCTCCACCGGGGTGATCGGCGTGCCCCAAGCGCAGGCCACCGCGATCTTCGCCGAGTTCGACAAGTACGTCGACCGGATGGGCGCCATCACCCGCATCGACCGCCTGGAGCCCGACGTGCTCCGCATCGTGATGGACTACCCGTTCCCCTTCGAAGATCGGGACTACGTCGCCCGGTTCACGCGGCGCACCGAGGCGGACGGCACGGTGGTGTACGGGTGGAAGCCCGTAGAGCATCCCAAGGCGCCGGTGGAGTCGGGTGTGCTCCGGCTCACCCGCCTCGACGGAGAGTGGCGTTTCGCGGCGGAAGGCGCGAACACCCGGGTCACGTACGTGTGGGAGGCCGAGGCCGGCGGCAACCTCCCGGACGTGGGCGCCGTGCGTACGCAGGCCGGCACGTTGGCGATTCGCGACATGGCGAGCGCGTGTGGCACCAAGGTGGTCTCTCCGTAGGGGAGGGGAGGGTGCCGAGGGGCGGGTGGTGCGTCGTCGGCGTGCCGCCCGGACGCGTCGGCGGTCGAGGAGCCCTGGTCGGCGAGAATGGCGGGGTGGGCAGGGTGGCCGACGGGGGCGTGGCTCACTCCCGCGGGAGCACCTCGAGCGAGACCGGCACGTCGACCTCCGGGTTGTCGGGGTCGTTCGAGGCGAAACGGATGGTGCGGTGGTACAAGCCCAACTCTTCGGGGATGAACACGCCCATGGCCGTGTGTATCTCGAAGGGCTCGACGTTGAACGTGTTGAGCGACTCGGTGCCCCCGTCGTCCGTCAGCGCCGCCACACGGACCTCGAGTACAAGCCCGCCATGGTTGGCCACGTCGCGCGACATCCAATGCTGGCCGCCGAGGAAGATCGTCGCGATCTCGGGCGACGACTCCACCTCCATGTGGGGCGGCTCCGGCAGGAGCTCTTGCGAGTCCGAGCCGCCGGTGGAGCAGGCGAGCAGGAGGGCGAACATGCACGAGTATGGCCGCTCTTGCGGCGGCCCGCGTCCCGAACTTTACGCCCGCCGCGCGATTCTCGCCCCGGCGGCTCCTCGACCACCGAGGCTTCCGGGGGGCAGGCCGGTGGGGCGCCTCCAGCCCCGACACGCGCTCGTGGGGCTTCGCCTTCCGTCCGAGCGTCAAGGGGACGCCGTTTGGGCACGCCGAGTACCAGCGGGTCTGGCTGTTCGGCGACGGGTACACCTTCGGCGTGAACAACGACGATTGAGCCGGGAGGGAGCGGCGGTCGGGGCGAGTCAGGTGGAGTTGGGGCGCCCCGAGTCCCCTCATCCGGCGCTGCGCGCCACCTTCTCCCGGAGGGAGAAGGGT
>CAIXRH010000206.1 GCA_903921785.1 uncultured Pseudomonadota bacterium | reverse complement strand
TTCGAGTCGAAGCACGTCTCCGCCATGGAGGTGCCCTTGGAGGAACGCGGCGAGTGGACCCGCGTGGTGGAGCCGCTCATCCGCGCCGGCGCCGTCGACGAGGTGCGGGTCTCCGAGTTCAACCGGCTCATCCGGGAGCAGGGGCTCGACGACACCGCCTACGTCATGAAGCTCATGCAGACCCACAAGTTCATCGTCGTGGACGGCTCCGGGGCCGTCCACTCCGCGGGCGACTTCGGCCGCCGGGTGGCGCTCGCGATCAAGAGCCTCATGGGCGGCGAGGAGTGGCGGGACATCCGCGACAAGACGACCAACGGGCGAATCAAGGCGCTCCGCAAGGGGCAGCCCGGGAGCGGACCGGCGCCGACGGGGCTCCGGCACCGCAAGGGGGAGGGCTGGAGCATCGACGAGAAGTGGGCGCCCGTCATCCGCCGGATCTTCGACCTGTGCGTGCAGGGGCACCCGCTCATCGGCATCTCGGAGCTGCTCAACGCCGAGGGCATCGCACCGCCCAAGGGCAAGGGCTGGAACTTCACCTTCGTCCGAAAAATCCTCCGCAACCCGGCGTTCAAGGGGGAGCTACACCAGAAGCTCCAAGGCGTCGACTACACCCTGCCGGTCCCCGCGCTGGTGGACGTGCGCACCTGGGAGGCCGCCAACGCCGCGCTCACGGCCCGGTGGCGCATCCCAATCCGGGCGAAGTACGCCGTGCCGGCGCTGTGTCGAACCCTGGCCCGCTGTGGCAACTGTGACGGTCGCCTCTGGGTCATCGGCGGAGGCGTGGGCGGACGCACCGTTCACACCCGCTACGGGTGCCCGCGCTGCAAGGGCGGCCCGTACCACCGCGGCGATCTCCTCGACGCCGCCGTCTGGGCGGCGGTGCGTGACGCGCTGCTTCGCGCCGACAACCTCATCGTGGAGGCTGCCACGCCCGTGTCGGATGGGGGGGACGAAGCGTCCAACAACGAGCTGGCCGACGTCGCGGAGCACCTCGCGCGCAACGAGCGGAAGGTGGCCGGGCTGACCGCCCGCTGGAAGCGCGACGCCATCACCGACGACGAGTACGACCGGGAGCTCGACGCGCTCAAGGACGAGCGCACCGCGCTCAAGCGCCGGGAGACGGTCGCCAAGCGGTCGATCGAAGCCCGGGAACGGGCGCGGCTGCGCGAGGCTACCCTCGCGGCCACGGTCGCCGAGTTGCGCGGCCGGATCGCGGGGGCGGACTACGACACCCGGCGCGCGATTCTGGAGGCCGTTGTGCCGCTGGAGACCGGCTTCATCCGGGTGTACACCGACTACAGCTTCTCCATCCACGGTGTGCTCCCCGTCATCAGTGGCGGCCCCCCGGCCACGGCGGTGTCCACCGGGGCGTGGGGGGGCGCCGTCGCGGAGGAGCCAACTCCAGCCGGCGGAGACCAAGGTGGCGGGACGGGCGGGACCGAGGGCGGCGCCCCGGGAGGGGCACGCTCGGGCGGCGACACCGACGGGGAAGCGGGATCGGCCGGGATGGGTGCGCGTGTAGCGGATGACTACATGCAGTCTGTGCTTCATCCACGAGAAGCATGTCGACGCCGATGTCGTCCCAGGCAATGCCCGGGTCGTAGTCCCAGCCGTCGGCGAGCTCCATCTGCTGCGACACCCACGCGGCCATGCCCTGCTTGAGGATGGCCTCGTCGTGCTCGGACAGCTTCTTCCGCTTGGCCGCGTTGCGACGACGCAGCGCCACCTCGCGCTGGATCGCCTCGGTCTGCTCGGCGTAGCCGCGGACGGCCTTCTCGTTCATCCGCGTCCGGCCGAGCGCCGTGTACGTGAGAAGGACGACGTCGTACTCCCCGGCCTGGAACCGGGTCCACTTCTCTGCGCGCTCCTGCGGGGTGTCGGTGTCGCTAGTGGCGAGGCCCTTGCGCTCGCCGCGCGAGATCGTCTTCTTCTTGCTGCCGATGACCGCGATCCGGTAGTCGGGCAGCACGCGGCGGATGTCCGCCTCCCACTTCCACACGATGGAGTTGGGAACCAGCACGACCGGCCGCTTGCACCAGCCTTCCTGGCGGGCGCGGGCGAGCACCGCGATGCCGGTGTACGTCTTGCCCACCCCCACGTCGAACGCGAGGAGGCCGCCGCGGTTGGCGAGCACGCGCCGGGCGCCGGCGACCTGGTGGGGGTGCAGGCGCGGCCCGTCCTTCTTCCACCGGGCGATGGCGAGCGGCTCCGCGGTGTAGGTCGGGGCGATGTAGCCCCGGAACTGGCGGTTGTAGGCGTGCTCGATGGCGAGGCGCCGCTCCGGCGTGGCGCCGGCCCAGCCCTTGAAGCTGGCGTCCCACTCGGCCGCCTTCTTCATCCGGATCTTGTCGATGTCCTTCTCGTTGTCGTCGTCGAACTTCTT
>CAIXRH010000205.1 GCA_903921785.1 uncultured Pseudomonadota bacterium | reverse complement strand
CCGCCGACCCGGTGCGCGCCCAGACCGCCGCCCTCGACGACCGCACCCCGCTGCCACTGACCGCGAAGATGGCGGCGCACCAACGTTCGATGATGCGCGAGCACCTCGCGGCCGTGCAGGCGATCACCGCGGCGCTTCCCGCCGGCGACTGGGCCACCGCCGAGACCGCCGCCGCGAGCCTCGGCACCTCTCCGGGCAACACCATGATGTGCGAGCACCTCGGCGCCGGCGCCCCTGACTTCACGGAGGCCGGCCTCGCCTTCCACACCACCGCCGACGGCCTCGTCGCGGCCGTGAAGCTCCACGACCAGGCCGCGACGCTCCGCGCGCTGGGCGACACGCTGAGCGCGTGCACCGGCTGCCACGCCCGCTTCCGCCAGGAGGTGCTCACAGAGGCGGAGTACACCCTGGCGACGGGCGCGGCGCCGCCGACGCACGGGGAGTAGCCGCGCGCTACAGCAGTCCGGGCGACGCGTTGCTCGCGGTCGTCGCGGCCCGCGTGCCCTTTCCGTTGCTGTAGACCTTGTACACGATCACCGGCGGCGCCTCGATCACGCCGTCCTTGTTGGTGTCGGTGCGCTCGAATTCGATCGGCTCGCCGCCGATGAGGATGTCGCAGGCGCCGCACTCCGTCCGCGCGTCCTTGTCGATGCCGCCGAGGCCGAGATCGCCGTCTCCGTCGCGGGTGAAGGTGCCGTAGAACTTGCCCTTGGCCAGGGTCTTCTGCTTGCCCTTGCTGCTGGCGCCGAGGAGGCTCACCTTGCCGGAGAGGTCGAGGTCGATCGGGTCGCCGGCGAGGTCCACCTCGTTCGCGAAGACCACGGCCACCTCGGGATCGAACGTGAGGGTGTAGCTGGACTCCTTCGTGAAGGCGGCCTTCAGCGTGGAGGCGAGCGCCACCTTCACCGAGCGCGGGAGCTTGGCCGCGGTGCTGGAATAGGCGGTGGCCGAGAGCGTCCACGTGCCGTCGTCCGCCTGGGCGAGGGCCACGCAGGTGCCATCGGCGCAGAGGCCGCGGTCGGTGAAGCTCGAGCCTTCCTTGACGGTCGTACCGTCGATCGTGACCTGGAACGCCTCCTTCTCGGGCGAGCCCGAGAACACGACCGCGGTCGCGGCGGACACCTGGTAGCTGTTGGCGGGGACCGTGAGGGTCTCCCCCTCCTCGATCTCGAGCTGCGCGGTGACCGGGGCGGTGCTGGTGGTCCAGTCGGTGGAGACGACGGTGACCGAGGAGCATCGCGCGGAGAGCACGTTGTCGCAGTCCAGGTTGCCCCCTCGCTTGAGGAGCGCCACGCTCGTGAGCGGGTCGTCGTCGGTCGCGAGCGTGTTCACGCCGTAGCCGCCGTCGTACCAGGGCAACCCCAGCTTCGCCTTGCTGGAATCCAGCTTCTCGCCCTTCTTGTCGTAGGTCTTGGTCTTCACCTCCACGAGCCCCTCGTGATCGAGGGTGAGCTCCCCTTCCCACACCGCGCCGAGCTCGTCGAAGTCGACTTCGGCCTTGGTGGTGGTCTTCCCCTGAGTGAACGCCACGTCGGCGTAGGCGATCTCGGCGGCGTCGGCGCCGCTGAAGTCGAGGCCGATGTCGTAGCTCCCGTCGGCGTTGGGGAACAGCTCAGCGGCGAGGACCTCGATGTCCAGGGTCGGCTTCTCCGGGGTCAAGGAGATCGAACCGTCCGGGTCGATGGTGCCCGTGAACGTGATCAGCGTGGCGCTGACGTCGTTGTAGGCGGTGATGAGGAGGTCGCCGTCCACGATGATCGTGCCGGAGCCGCTCTTGAGGACGCCCGTGACCACGCCGTGGAGCCACGCGTCGGACTCGGTGAGGGTGACGGTCTCCTCGCCGGAGTCGGAGGTGAGGGTCGCGGTGACGGCGGTGGCGTTCGGGTCGGTCACGACGGTCGAGACCCGCCCCCCCCCGTCGAGTACCCCGGGCTCGAGATCGAGGAGGACGGCCCGGGGGTGGTAGTCCTTGGCCTCCGCTGCCGGCGTGGCCAAGACGAGGGCGAGGAGGGTCGAGGAGACGAACATGGGCGAGTCCGGGTTGGGTGGGGACGCCCTCTGAATACCTGGGGCGAAGAACGTTGTGACCCCCACCCAACCCCCACTCCGCCGCGGCGGCGCCGCCGACGTTTGTCATGGCTCGCGACGGTGGGGGAGGGCCGGGAGGGGGGACCCACCCTCGGCTTGACCGGTCCTGCCGGTGCCGGACCTCACCGTCATCTCTCTTCGGTGTCGGATCCGCGCGTCGTGGGGTACGGTCGCGGCCCCGCTGGAGCGTCGATGTCCTTGCTGCTGTTGGCCCTGCTCGCCTGCCCCGTGCCCACCGACTCCGGGAGCCCCGCCGACCCCCTGGACACCGCGGGCGACACCGCCGGGGACACGGACTCCGGGAAGGACACCGCCGACGATTCCGGGAAGGACACCGGCGACGTGCTGGCGCCGCCCGAGGTCACTGCCGTGCTCGGTGTGCACCCGGCGACGCTTCCGGCCAGCGCGGGCGGCACGATGACCGCCTACGTGCGGGTGAACGAGGACTACACCGCGGCGGACGTGGGGAGTTGGGCCGCCAGCGTGGAGTTCGGGGGGACCGTGGTGGAGGCCGCGGTGGAGGTCGTCTCCGCGAAGGAGCTGGCGTTCACCTTCACGGTTCCCGGTGGGCTGAGCGTCGAAGGGGGGCGCGCGGGCTACGCGCTCTCGGTGGAAGGGACGGTCGTGGCCACGGTGCCGGTCGCCTTTGCCATCGACCCCGACAGCGCGGCCGCCGCCCTCGGCAGCCCCAACTGGAGCGCCTTCGCCGGCTCCACCGCCGAAGGGAGCCCCCGCTGGGTCAGCGACGCTGACGGAGACGGCGCCTTCGACGTGCTCTCCGTCACCGTCCGCGCCGGCTGCGTGGCCGTGGTGGAGGCGTGCCCCGCCGACGGCGGCGCCTGCTCCCGCGTGGAGGAGGACCTCTGCGCGAAGGTCGCCGGCGACCTCTCCATCGCCAGCACGAACCACTTCCGCACCGCCGAGGGCGGCGACGCGGTGGCGTTCGCGGCCCAGGACGACAAGGGCCAGGTCTTCACCGGCGGGCCCTACGCCTGGAGCGGCGGGGCGTGGTCGGGCTCGGGCACGGTGACGCAGTTCGCCGCGATCTTCGGCGCGGTGCTCGGGCTGAACACCTCGAAGGAGGACAAGTCCGTCCCGCTCGCGGCGATGCTCGACAGCGGGGACGGGATCACCTTCAGCCAGTCCGGCTCGAGCTTCACCGCCTCCACGCTCGGCGCGGTGAAGGCGGCCGAGGTCGGCACGGGCAACGCCTTCGCCGGGCTCTTCTCCGGCAACGACCTCTCCGGCGACCCCTCGAAGGCCGCGGTGTGGGCGTGGGTGTTCGACGTCTCCATCGCGAGCACCAAGGGCACGATCGCCGGGAGCGTGCTCTCGCCGGACCTCGACGCCGGCGCGTTCTCCCGCGTGCGCGACCTCTCGCTGACCGCGCCCGACTTCGCCATCGAGTCGATGACCGCCTCCGGCGAAGACCTCGACGGCGACGGTCACCCCGAGCTCTTCGTGGAAGCGTGGGGCGAAGGTCGCCATGAAGGGTGGCTCGTGCTCGGCGCCACCGACAAGTCCAACGCGCTGCCGGTGCGTACGCTCCGCACCGCTTGCGACGGCACGGACGACGGCGCCCCGGGGACCTGTGGCTGGGCGGCGATCACCGCGTCGGCCGTGCCCGCGTCGACCACCGCCACGACGGTGTACGAGACGCCGGTGCGGCCGCTCTACCAGACGGGGAGCGGCACGGTTGGCCTGGCCGCGCACTTCGTCACGGACCGCTTCTCCTCGGGCCACGTGCGCAGCTCGGCGCGCATCGTGAGCTTCACCTGGGACGTGGCCGACCTCCTCGCGGAGAAGGCCACCGAGGTGGAGCCGACGGCCAGCGGGTTCGTGGGGCAGCAGTCGCTGCGCCTCGGCCAGGGGAAGGGGCACGGGATGTGCTCGTTCGGCAAGTGTTATTCGTTGCCCGGGTTCCGAGGCGGGGAGGTCCGGGCCGGCGGGGACGAAGCGGGCCTCGTGGGGCCGGACGGCCCCATGGTCGCCGGCGACCTGGTTTGGGTCGGCCCGGATGGCGGCGGCGAGCAGCTCCTCCTCGGCCGCGCGTTCCACCCGGACGCGGATCGCAGCTCCCTCTCCATCGGCGCCGGCCCCTCCGGCACCACGGACGAGATGCTCATCAGCGGGAAC
Source organism: uncultured Pseudomonadota bacterium (assembly GCA_903921785.1). GTDB lineage: Bacteria > Myxococcota_A > UBA796 > UBA796 > SXON01 > SXON01. Next base: position 5,895 of record CAIXRH010000205.1, on the reverse strand, counting down.
ATCCAGATCGGCGGGTCGAGCACGATCGGCATCGACGCCGGCAGCACCCTCACCATCAACGGGGGCAACATGCACCTGGGGCGCCTCGCGTCCGGCGAGCCGGTTGGGCTGGTGAGCGCAGTGGAGGCCTCGGCGAAGGAGGGCGACGCCCCGGTCCTGTGGTGGACCGACGGTGGCACCGTCTCGCCCGCGTGGACGCTCCCCGCGAAGTCGGCGTCCGGCGGCGCCACCCGGCCGGTGCTGCTGCAGACCGAGCTCACCGACGACGACGGCGCCCTGCTCTTCTGGCGGGACGGCGAGGGCCAGGCGTGGATCGCCCTGGCGGACGTGGCCGCCGCGCTCTCCGCCACCAAGGACGGCGAGCTGCCGCTCCTCGAGGGGCCCTACGCCGTCGGCAGCGCCTACGCGGACGCGGACGGGCTCGTCGGCGACGATGAGTGCGCCGTGGGCCTGCGCAGGCGCCCCAAGGTGGAGACGCCGTTCCTGAGCATGGAGGAAGTCGAGAAGCGCTTCCCCTCGTTCGACGCGCCGCCCGCGGGCGTCACCTCCTCGTGCACCGACTGCCTCGACGGCGTCGTGCTCACCGTCGGCAGCGACGCCGGCGACGCCTGCCCCTTCGCGACCGTCTACCTGCCTCCCGCCGCGACCCTCGGCGACGCGGTGAAGGCGATGAGCACCGTCTACACCAGCGCCTCCGCCACCTGCGACGACCTCCCGCTGCCGGCCGTGGCCGTCTCCGCCGTGGCCGACGCGCCCGCCCTCCTGGTCACCGTCACCCCCGCCGGGGAGGTGTCCGCGGTGCTCTTCGACGACGCCGGCCCCCAGGGCAGCTTCGCGTTGCCGGTCGTGGCGCGGGACGCCTACGACGGCGGCGCGCTCGTCTCCGCCGGCGACGTGGACGGCGACGGCCTCGCCGACATCCTCCTCCGCGGCCTCGTCTCCGGCGGCGGCGCCCTCTGGCTCGCCGACGGCCTCGGCGGCTTCGTGGACAGCGGCGCCGACCCCGGCGACCTCGCCAACGTCGACCACCTCCTCGGCCCCGGCCCCGGCCGCGAAGGCGCGGTCCGCGACGCGGGCGGCACGCCCTACGCCGCCGCCTCGCGCGGGTCCTTCGACGAGGCGGACTTCCCGGACGGGGCCTGGGTGCGCTGAGGGCAGGTGACTCGCCTGCCCGCCGTTGGACGCTGCTCACCCCTCCACGAACTCCAGTTCCCGCGCCAGGTAGGGCACGTACCTGAAGTCGCGGATGAACGAGACCTTTCCTCCTTCGGTCTCCAGCAGCACCACGTACTGGAGCGCGGCGTCGCGAAACACCCCCACCGCGTCGCGGCCCTCAACCGTTCCCAGACGGAACTCCAGGCCGGACTCAGCGGCGTACCGGCCGAAGTACATGCCGACCGCCGGACCCTGCCGCTGCGACTTGGAGACGAGGTCGAGGCGGCAGTCTTCGACGAGCAGCGTCTGCACGCCGGCCCAGTCGCGACGGTTGAAGCCGTCGACGTAGCGTCGTAGCGTCTCCCGGTCAGCCGGGGTCGGCGGGGGCCGGGGCCGGTCGGCGGCCAGGTCCTCGCGGAGGGCGGCGCGCCCGCGCACCAGCAGCGCCTTCACCGACTCCACGCTCGTGTCGAGGTGCTCGGCGATGTCCTCAAGCCTCTCGCCGAGCACGTCCTTGAGGATCACCGCGCTGCGTTGGCGCACGGGCAGCGCGACGAAGCAGGCCAGCGCCGCGCGCATCACCTCGGGGTCGGGGGTCTCGTCGGCAGGGTCCATGGTCTCGACCTCAAGCGGGGTTTCGACCGCGGGGCGGCGGCGAAGGTGGTCGATCGCGGTGTTGCGCGCGATGCGGAAGAGCCAGGGGCGAAGATTGGGGAGCTCGGGGGCCTGGCTCAGGGCGTAGAACGCCTTGGCCAGGGAGTCCTGCACCACGTCTTCGCCGTCGAGGGCGGAGCCCACGAGCCGAGAGGCGTAGCGGTGGAGATCCGGTCGAACCTCCTCCACCATCCGGAGAAAGGTCTCGCGGGCGGCAGCGAGGTCCGGCGGGGTCGTGCTCATGGGCCAGCCTACCCCGGGGTTTACACGGGGGGGAGTCCGGCGGACTCGGCTGCACGCTTGAGGTCGGCCGCGTACTGATCGAACGCCGGGCGGAAGTCCGGGAGGGAGCCCTTGATGAGCGGGAGCATCAGTCCCGTGAAGGTCTCGGCCATCACGAACTCGGTCGTTCCGTCGGGCTGAGGGGCCAGCGTGAACACGCGCTTGCCTTGGAACATCGGGGCGAACCCATCGCTCCACACCATCCGCTCGCCCGGCACGAATTCCGTCACCTTCGGGCTGAAGGTGCGTCCCGGCGCGAGCGGCACCTTGATGGCCAGCTTCTGGCCCGGCGCGATGGTGCCCTTGATCTCCTCGACGGTGCTGTTCCAGCTCGGGAAGGCTGCCGCGTCGGTGAGCCGCGCCCAGATGCGCTCGGGCGTCGAAGCGATGCGGGTGGACACGCGGTACTCCAGGTTGAAGGAAGATTGAGTGACAGTGGTGGCGGGGGTCGTCATGGGCGCTCCGGAGATGGCGGGTGCGGGTTCGCACCGTTGACCTCCACGACGCGAAGCGCGGACAAAAGGATGCGCGGGCGCGAAAAGAAAAGCGCGACGCCGGGGGCCCCGGAGGCAAATCCTCGCCTGCCACCCCATTTTCGCCGCCGATGGTTCCTCGACCGCCGGCCGTGGCGGCCTGGCAAGCCGGCCCCCTCGCGCCGCTCCTTGGCCGTCGATCGGATCGGCGTCCGGATACGCTCCGGGGGTGACGCCGCTGCCGCCCGATCCCCGCGTGGTCCCGCCGTGGCGGCGGCCCACCGTGGAGGAGGTCGTGCGGGCGGTGCTCGCCTGGGGATGGTCGGGGTTCATCTTCCTCCTCGCGCCGATCTGCTCGCTGGCCACGCTCGGGCTGATGGCGCCCTCGCTGTCCACCCTCCTCGCGCGGGTGTGGGGCCGGCCGACCCTGTGGTTGTTGGGGATCGAGGTGGAGGTCCGCGGGGTGGAGAACCTCCGCCACCCCGGCTCGCGTATCGTGGTCGCCAACCACCAGAGCGCGCTCGACATCCCGCTGGCCGCCGCTGTCGCCCCGCGCGCGCCGCTGGTGCTCGCGAAGGCCGAGCTGCGCTGGTTGTTCCCGTTCAACGTGATGTGGATCGCGCTCGGGCAGCGCTTCGTGGACCGGGGGGACCCGGCGCGCGCCCGCCGGTCGGTGGAGGCGCTCGTCGCTGCCCTGGCGAAGGAGGAGCGGAGCATCATCCTCGCGCCGGAGGGCACGCGCTCGCGCACCGGCCGTCTCGCGAGGTTCAAGCTGGGGGCGTTTCACATGGCCGCGCAGACCCACGTGCCGGTCGTGCCGCTCTGCTTCCACGGCGCCGGTCCGTTGATGCCGCCGGGGCGGCTGTGGGCCGAGAAGGGACGGTGTGTCGTCGAGGTCCACCCGCCGATCGACACCCGAAGCTGGACCGTGGAGCACGTCCACGAGTACGCGGAGGCGTTGGAGGCGGACTACCGCCGGTGGCTCGGGGAGGGTACGCCAGGGGAATGACCGACCCCGAGCTGCTCGCCGCCCTCCACGACTTCGGGGTGGACGCGCCCTCCCGGGAAGCCCTGGTTTTCCTCCCCGTGGTGTGGGTCGCCTGGGCGGACGGCACGGTGCAGCCCGAAGAGCGGTCGCTCATCCTCGAGCTCGCCGGCCGCCACGTGGCGCTCGGCGTGGAAGGCCGGCGGGTGCTGGAGAACTGGCTGGCGTTCACCCCCGACAAGGAGCGGGTGGAGCGCGCGGCGGCGCTGCTGGTGGCGCTCGATCTCCGCTCACGCGGCGGGGGCGACGTCGTCGACTTCTGCACGCAGGTGGCCAAGGTCGGCGCCGACCTCTTCGGGCGCATCCGCCCGGTGGAGCGGGAGGCGCTGGAGTCGGTGGCGCGGAGCCTCGCGGTGGAGCCGCACCTCGCGCTGGATTCGCTGCGTTCGCGGCTGGTGGTGGAGTCGCACGACACCCTCGACGCCGGCTGGTTCGACGAAGAGGTCACCAACCCGTTCGGCGGCCTGCGCGCGCCGAAGAAGGCGGCGGAGGTGCCGCCCCCACCGTTGGAGGGACCGCCGGGGCTGGGCTGGGTGGAGGCGGGGAGCGAGGCCCACCGCGAGCTCGGGGAGCGCCTCACGGTCGGCCGCGGACGCCAGAACGATCTCCAGCTCGGCTGGGACGGCCAGCTCTCCCGCGCGCACGCCGCGTTCGAGCGGCGTCCCGAGGGCGTCTACCTGGTGGACCTTGGGTCGCTCAACGGCTCGTTCGTCAACGGGGAGCGGGTGAGGGAGCGGCGCCTCTTCGGCGGCGAGGTGGTGCGGCTGGGGGAGACGGCGTTCCGGTGGCGGGGGAGCCCCGAGGCGCCGTGAAGGGCATCCTCCTCGCCGGCGGCACCGGAACGCGCCTGTGGCCGATCACCCGCGCGGTCAGCAAGCAGCTCCTGCCGATCTACGACAAGCCGATGATCCACTACCCGCTCACCACGCTGATGTTGGCGGGCATCCGGGAGATCCTGGTCATCACCACCCCGCAGGACCAGGCGCAGTTCCAGGCGGCACTCGGCGACGGCGCCGCGTGGGGGCTGTCGTTGTCCTGGGCGGTCCAGCCGCGTCCGGAGGGCATCGCGCAGGCGCTCGTCCTCGCGCGGGACTTCCTCGCGGGCGGTCCCTGCGCGCTGATCCTCGGGGACAACCTGTTCTATGGGCAGGGGCTCACCGGCTTGCTCCGTCGCCCCTCCACCCGGCCGGCGGGCGCGACCGTCTTCGCCTACTCGGTGCGGGACCCCGGCCGCTACGGCGTGCTGGACCTCGACGTGGAGGGCCGTCCGCGCTCGATCGTGGAGAAGCCGGCGGTCCCGGCGTCGAGTTGGGCGGTTACGGGGCTGTACTTCTACGACGGGGAGGCGTGCGAGATCGCGGCCTCGGTGCGCCCGTCCGCCCGCGGCGAGCTCGAGATCACGGACGTGAACCGCGCGTACCTCGAGCGTGGGCTCCTCTACGTGGAGACCCTCGGCCGCGGGTTCGCCTGGCTCGACACCGGCACGCCCGACTCGCTGCTCGAAGCGTCGGAGTTCGTGCGGGTGGTGGAGAAGCGGCAGGGGCTGAAGATCGCCTGTGTGGAGGAGGTCGCCTGGCGTATGGGCTTCATCGATGCGGAGGCGGTCCGCAGGCTCGCCGCGGCGTTCGGGAAGAACGAGTATGGCGAGTACCTGCGGAGGCTGGTCGGCGCTTGACCCGTCGCGACGTGTCGCGACGGAGTGGGCGGCCGCTGGGCCAAGGAGGAAGGTGCCGGGCCGACTATTCGTCGTCGGGTGCCTGCGACTTGAAGGTCACCTTCACGCAGGTCGGCTTCCACTTGTGGCCGCTGGGCATGGAGCGGCAGTCCCAGAGGGTCTCGGCGTCTTCCATCACCAGGTAGTGGGAGTCGGTCTCGGGGAGGACCACCGTGGCGGTGACGCTGTGGGCGCAAGCGAAAGCGAAAAGCAGGAACATAGAAACTCCAAGCACGCCCGGGAGTGGGCGTCGGGAGTGTACGCCGAGGGCGGACCGGGGCGGGGTGGCGATCCAGGGGGAGGCGCGAGCCCCTTGGGGAGGTTTTCCGCGGGTGACGGGCGGAATTTGGGCGCCTGCCCGGCGGAGCCGGGCACCGGGTGCTCCCTCCGGCCGCAAGCGGCCTCCGTCCGCCCCCTGGCGCGGCGCCGCCGTGGCGGGGTCGCGACACCGGGCGGCCAGGGCCGGGCGAGGCCCCAACGGCCGGGCCGTTTGCGCGACCGCGGCGCCGCCGATGCGAGCGCTACGCTAACGCTCGCGCTCGGATCGGCTCACTTTTCTGCCGGTTGTAGTT
>CAIXRH010000204.1 GCA_903921785.1 uncultured Pseudomonadota bacterium | reverse complement strand
GACCGGGTGCGGCGAGCGCTCGGCGAGGCGCATCGCCCAGGCCCGGGTGAGGATCTTGCGGCCGACGTCCGAGAGGTAGACGGCGGCCGCGCCTTCGCCCTCCGGCTCCCCCTCGGGGAACGCGGCCGCGAGGTCCTCGGGAGCCGGTGGACCGAAGTCCTCCGGGCCGAGCTGGCGGCGGTTGAGGAGGTTGAGGACGAGGCCGTCCACCACGGGTCGGAGCTCCTCGGCGAGGTCGAGCGCGAGCGCAGGGGCGCCGCGAACGCCCTCGTGGAGCGCGCCGAGGTACGGGTCGAGGCCGCTACGGCGCACCGCGTGCTCCACGCGGGAGCAGAGCATCGTGTAGCCGAACGAGAGCGCGGCGTTGATCGGGTCTCGCGGCGGGCGGCGGTTGCGGCCGGTCCACGCGAAGGCGTCGTTGGTGAGGAGGACGCCGAAGACCCCGAAGTAGACGCGCGCGGCGTACCCTTCGACCCCGCGGAGGACATCGAGTGAGTCGGCGGTGTCGACGCGCGCACGCTGGGCCCGGAGGAGGAGCACGGCCTCGGCGAGCTCGTCGCGGCGGAGCCAGCCCTGGCGCGTTCGGACGAGGCGAGCCTGGTTGTCGATCTTGCCGGCGACGAACGCACGGGCGAGCGCGAGGCGGCGACCGTCGTCGCAGATCAGGCGGTACTGAGCCACGCGGCGGGCGGGCCACGCGCTCTCCTCGCCGACGAGGCGGCCACGCGCGCGGCCGTCCATCGTGAGGAATACGACGTCGATCCCGCGGGCGAGGAGGAAGTTCCGGCCGGCGGTGGTCAGCTCGGCGCCGCCGTGGAGGTGCACCTCGTCCACCTCGTGCGCGGGCACCGTCTGGAACGGCGTGCCCTTGCGGAGCAGGACCAGCGCGCCAGAGCGGCAGGTCACCTCGACGTCCTGGTCGAAGATCGCGAGGAGCGCCAGGGTCAGCTCGCCGTCCAGCGAAGCTGGGGCACCCCGTCCTCCTCGACCAGCGCCCACTCGCCGCCCCCGACCGCCCAGCGGTGCCCCGGAACCTCGGCGAGCCTGGCCGCCGCCCGCGCACGCAGCGCGGCCACCTCGGCCCGAACCGTGCGGAGCCGGTCCTCGGCGCGAGCGAGCTGCTCCAGGGTGTCGTCCAAGCCGGGATCCCGGGGCTTGGGGTGCAGCTCGGCACGGTGGAGGAGCGGGTTGGCGTACTCGCCGGGCTTGAGCGCGAAGGCGCAGTCGCACCCGACCCGGCGCGCGTGACCCGGCACGCGTTGGCGCACCCGGGCGCACGAGACGGGGCTCCCGCGGTGCGGGCTCTGCATCCGCAGCTCGGCCGGCCAGCCAGGGATCCGCCCGGTCGTGTAGTTCACCGCCCGCACCCCGTCCGGGCCGTGGCCAAGCGAGTGCTCGAGCACCACGGCCTCGTCGCGGGAGAGGCGACGCTCCCGGACCGCCTGCTCGACCAGGCTGCGGATCACCGGGCACCCGCGGTACACCGGGCCGACCTCGGGCGAGGCCTCGAAGTCGGCCTCGGTCCAGTCGGCCGGACCAGGGGCCGGCGCGAACGGGGCCACCTCCGGGGCGCTCGGGCTCAGCGAGCCGGGAGGGAGGGGCGCCAGCGGCGCCGGGAGCGCGACCCGACGCACCGAGCGGAGGCGTGGCCAGGGATCGGGGAGCGGCACCCCGGAGTCGTCGAGGAGGACCGCCCGGCGTCCGCTGACCAGGTGCAGGCCGAGCGGGAGCTTCACGAGGTTGCCGAGCCCGTCGGGGCCGACGCGGGCCTGCTTGGGGAAGAACTCGAGCGCGAGCTTCGTGGACCGGGGGCGGAGCGCCGCGAGCATGGCCTGCCCCCAGGCGAGGACCTCGCTGGCAGGCCGGGGGGAGGGGAGGAAACACCACGCGTGCCGGCCCTTCCAGCCGCTGTCCACGAAGAGCGGATCGAGCCCGACCTCCCGGAGACGACGGACGAGGGCCACCCCGGCCTCCGCCAGGTCGCTGCGCAACTGACGGGTGGCCGTGGCGTCTCCCAGGACCGACTGCATCGCCGCCTTGGTGACGTCGAGGTCGAAGCAGCAGAGGGTGACCGTGTCGTCGACGCGGACCACGTAGATGCCCAGCGTCTCCTCGCCGGAGAGATGGTGTCGGAGCAGGTCCGGGCCGAGCGTGCGCTCGACGGGGCTGTAGCCGCGCCCGTCGGCGCTTCGCCACATCCGGGCGTGCACCCCCTCCCGGCCAGCGAACAGGGCGTTGAACCGGATCAGATCAGCGTCGGTGGGCGCGCCGGAGGGCGCGTCGAGCTCGGGTGGGCTGGCGGGGGCCTCGCCTTCGGCGGACACCGCGGCGACGCCGCCCGCGCGGCGCCGGCACTCCTGCGCCCGGACCGTGTCGCCGCGCAGCTCGTGGAGCTCCGCCAACGCGCGCCAGGCCTCCCCGTCCTCGGGCGTGTCGCGGAGCACGATCTGCCAGGCGCGCAAGGCGAGCGCCGTGTCGCCGAGGGCCTCTGCAGCGAGCGCCGCCTCCCGGGGCCCAAGCGTAGCGGCCTCGAAGGCTGTGCGGAGCGCGAGCCGCTGGGTGCCGAGGTCGGCGGTGGTGTCAACCGGGTGCGGGGTGAGTTCGGACATCGGCGGCCCTCCGCTCGGGAGACGCACGGCCGGGTGCAGATCGGACGGTTCAGCGACGGCTCGCCGCGTTCAATCCCCGTATGCGTCCAGCGGATACGCGCGGACCGATCCCATCCCGTACGCCGTGGAGGCGCCCACGCCGAGCACCTCGGCCAGCGCGATCCAGGCCGCCTGGGCCGCCGTGGGACGCAGCGCGATCCCGCCCAGAACGCCGACGAGCCCGTAGTCCCGGCCTTGCGCCGCGCTGTGGCGCGCATGGCTCCACGTGGTCATCCGGCCGACGATCTCGGTGGCGTCTTCTTCGAACCTTGGAAAGTCGGAGAGGTCGATGCCCAGGGCGCGGGCGCGCGCCGCGGCGCCGTGGAGCACGTCCGCCGTGGACGGGGTGCGGATGCGCCGGCCTTGCCGCTTGAGCTCGGTCGGGCTGAGCAGGCGGAGCACCAGGCCGCCCGCCTGGAGGAGCTCCTCGGCACGAAGCGACAGCTGGAGGTCCGCGCCGGCCTCGCGGTCGGGCGCGGAGGGGCCGCCATGCGCCAGCTCCGTGACCTTCACGATCTCCTGCTCCGCGCGGTTGTCGCGCAGCCCCGCCACACAGGCCGCCTGCAGGGCGGTGAGGAAGACCTCCGCCGACTCTTCCTCGAAGGTGACAAAGCGGAAGCTCCAGCGCTGGCCGGGGCGAAGCGTGCGCACCGGCTGCACCGGCGTGTCGAACCGGAAGCGGGGCGCGGCGATGCCGGGCTCGAACAGCCCGGCGCCCGCCTCGGCGCCGAGCCCCACGAAGAGCGCGTTGCCAAGCACGCCGCGGAGCAGAGGCCCGGCGAACGGGGGCAGCTCGAGCGGCGCCAGGGTGCGCAGTTCGATCCGCCAGAGGTGTACGTCGGGGAGCATGGCCGGTCGTGAGGTAACGCGGGCCCTCCCCCGGTGACCTTCCCTCGGCCCCCCAAGCGTGGGACACTGCGCCGCCGGAGCGCCGCCGATGTCGCCTGTCGTCAATCTCTCGAATCACCCCCTGAGCGACTGGAGCCTGGCCCAGCGCCAGGCCGTGCGCGCCTTTGGGGACCCCATCGTGGACGTGCCGTTCCCAAGGGTCCCTGGCGCGCTCGCGTCGGCGGGGCTGCCGGCGCTGGTCGAGGACACGCTGGCGCAGCTCCCGGATGGGGTTCGGGTCGCCGTTGTTGCGGGCGAGCACACGCTCACGGTCGCGCTGGTCCTGGCGCTCCAGGCGAGGGGCATACGCTGCGTGGCCGCGGCCTCGGAGCGGTTGAGCGTGGCGGGCCCGAACGGGCAGAAGCGGGTGGAGTTTCGGTTCGAGCAGTTTCGCGACTACCCGGGGAACCCGGCGGAGTCCGCTGCGGAAGAACCGGAGGATGGGATCGGCCGCGAAGTCGGCTCCCTCGAAGCCGAAGTTGGCGCCCCGCTCGTCGCCGATGAACGAGACGGCCCCGGGGGCGAGGTCGTTGAGGAGGCCTTGGTGGAGCCGCCGGAGGTGGCGCCCCTGCTGCCGGTGGTCGCGCCCCCTGTCCCCGCGCCGGAGCTCCCGGCCGTGCCGCGTCCGAGCAGGGGCGAGTGGCTCGTGTCGATCTCCCAGAACGCCTGGTACGGCCACCCCCGGGAGCTCGAGGCGGCGATCCGTGATTTTCTCTCGGCGTTCCCTGGCGCTGAAGCTGCGGCCGAGGCTGCCGCGGCCGAAGGGCGGGCCATCAAGGAGGCGCTGGATGGGCTTGAGGCGCTCCTCGACCGCCATGGACCTGACGCCGGGGAGTGCCAGAGCCGGGCCAATCAGATCGCGAGGCAGTTTCCGTCGATCCGCCGTAGCATCCACAAGAAATTCGAACGTGCCTACGCCCGGAAGGAGCGCAACCTCGAGCGCCAGCTCGTCCGGTTGGCCGGCGGGCCGCTCACGTCCGTCTGCGCAACCGGGGAGCACCGCGTCGACGCACTGGCCCCCGGCCCTGGCTGGTCGCTGTGGATCGACGAGACCGGAGATCGATTCGAGGGCGTCGGCAACCTCCCCGGTCGCGTCGTGGGGCTCGTCGTGCCCGACGGCGTCCATCTCCCTGCGCTCACCCAGAACTTCCACGCCACCGCGGCCACCGACGCGCAGGTGGACAGTGCCGTTCAGGGCGTCCTCGAGGCCCCCGTGGGCGTGTTTGGGGTCGCCGTGGATGCGCTCGGCCGCGCGCCCGGCGAGCGATGGAGCGATGCGGTGTTGGAGGTCGTGGCGTGGGTGGCGCGCCTTGTGCCGATTCCGGATGAGGGCGTCGTTCGCCTGACCGTCCACGTCGAACAGCGGGGCGATTTCGGCGCCGGAGAGCGGTGGCGCCTCGGCGTGCGCGACGTGCTCCGGCGGCTGTCGGCGCACGATCCGGCGCGCGCCGCCCGGTTGGACCTCTCCATCCACACCGTGAGGAAGGATGGGCGGACCCCCCTCGGTCAGGTGGACGCGGTCGCGTTCACCTGGGGAAGCCCGAGCGCCGCCAGCCGGGCGCGCTTCACGGCCAGTGGCCTCGCGGACACCTGCTGCGTCGACATCCCGCCGACGCTCCTGCGGGCGGCGTGGGGGGCGTGGGATGGTGCCCGGCCGCCGGACGGGCCCACCTGGCGCGCGTTGGTCGCCGCCGCCGGTGAGGGGGAGGAGAGCACCTTCCTCGGCCGCCTCCTCGAGCAGCTCGCGGCGCAGGCGCGCACCCGATCCGAGCTCTGGGCGCGGTGGGCGGAGGCGGTGGCCGCGCACCTCGACAGCAAGTCGGTGAACCTCCAGGCGCTCGGCCGCGAGGTCACCTGGCTCGAGGGCGCCATGCCGGAGGGAGCTACGCTCCCCGCTCGGCTCCGGCTCATGTGGCGCGTCGCCCAGTTGGCCGAGTCCAACCACCGAGGCGGGCTCGACGAGGCGGGTCGCGCCACGGAGTTGGCCACCCTCTCCGCCCAACTGTTTGATGAAGACCCGCGCCTCGTCTGCCTCGCGGACCTTCACCGGGCCGTGCTCGCGACGAACCGGCTCGATGTGCCGGCGGCCCGCGTCGCGCTCCGGCGGTGGCGGGACGCACCCGTCGCGCTCCCGGGGCTGCAGCTCTGGGGGCGCCTGCGGTCCAGCGCCGGCCAGCACCATGCCTTCGAAGGTCGTTTGGGGGAGGCGCGCAAGTGCTTCGAGGAGGCACTTGGCGCGTTCGCCCGGCTCTCCGACCCCGAGGCGGGGCGGCTTGAAGCCTTGCAGACCGGCGCCTACCTCGCCATCGTGAGCATGGACGACGCCACGGTCTCTTCGGGTGCGGCACGGGTCGTGTTGGAGGCGGTGATCGGGCCGGTCGGCGTGGCAATCCCGCGCCTGGCCAGCAGCGTCGACGCTGCCGACAAGTATGCCCAGCACCTCCTGATGCGGTGGCTGGTCGCCCGAGGGAGCCCCGAAGAGACCGGAGCGTGGCTGGCGACTCGCCCAAAGTGGCGCCTCGGCGTGGGCCATCCCTGGCCGCTCGTCGGATTCTACCGAGCCGGGCTGCTCCACCGCCTTCGTGGGGCGGCGGAGGTGGCGGCGGTACGACGGCTGGCTTCCGAAGCGGTGCAGGTCGCGGAGGCGCCCGCCCAGGGCTGGACCGTGCGGCTCATCGGCGCCACGCTTGGGGTGGCGGCCAGCGCTTGGGGGCGGCCGTGGCCCGACGCGGCGCCCCGTTTGGCAGCCCTCCGGGAGGCGCTGCCGCTCGCGAACGTGGGGGAGTTGGAGCGCTTCCTCGCGGCGCCCGGCGATCCCCTGACGCTGCTCGCGAGGGTCCTCCCGTTCAACTTCCGATAGGGCGGAAGGCGAAGCAGCTCGCCAGCGGGGCCGCCTCGGTCAGAGCCTGTGCGCCTGGCGCAGATACGGCGCGAGGAGGGGGTTGAGGTCCAGGAACCGGGGCGCGTTGGAGATCACCAGGACGTGCTTCGCGCGGCTGGCCGCCACGTTGATGAGCCGTCGAGCGTCGGGGGACTCGCGGATGAACCAACTCGTCGGCTTGCAGGGGTCGAAGATGCACACGTCGGCCTCCTGGCCCTGCATGCGGTGAACGGTTCCGCACCGCACCGAAGAAAGATCAGCGAGGCCTCGGCGAAGCAGTGACGCCTGTCCACGGAATGGCGTGCACACGACCACGGACCTCCCTCGCGACGTGAGGTACCGCGCGAGGGCGACGGAGGCCTGGGCGACCTCTGATTGGGCGGGCGAGTAGCTGGTTTTCAGGTATTCGCGTGGAGTGCGGCGCCAGGTGTCCCGGAGCCACGTGGGCGGCTTCTCGGGATCGAGGACGCAGATGCCGGCGGGGAGCTCGGGAGGCAGCCCCCCCGGAGGCGCGTTCACCGCCCGCAGCCTCCCCTCATAGGACATCTCGCTCACGACGGCACAGAGCGAGGGGTTCATCCGAGACTGCTCATCCAGCATCACGGTCACCTTGGCGCCGCCTCCCTCCATGACCTCGCTGAGCACGTCGCGGCCGAACATGGCCGCGACCGCGGGCGGGGCGGCCGCGTACGGAGCGGCCTCTGCGGCTGCATCGTCGCCATCCTGCAGGAGTCGGGGAACGATCGGACCCAGTTGTTTGTGATCGCCGAAGAGCAGGATGCTCCCTTCGGGATTCCCCCCGAGCCGTTGTTGCCAGGCGACCAGGAGCCCGTCGCTGAGGGAGACCATGCTGGCCTCGTCCACGACGATGTGGCGGAAGCTCTTGGCGTACTCCTGATTGATGGCCGTGCGGACGGTGGAGACGACGACCTTGGCCGTCGTCACCAATTCCGCCTGCCGCGCCCTCCAGCGCTCTTGGAGTTGCTCTTCCAACTCACTGGCCGCGGCGGCGGCCTTCCGCGCGGAGTCGGCGAGCGCTCCGCCGCTTCGGAGGATGTCCGCTCGGGCGCGTTCGTTCGCCTCTCGTGCCCGAATCAGCGCCTCGGTGTGCGTGCTGCGTTCGTCCTCCCAGACCAGGAGATCCGGGTTCTGCTCCCGAAACTGGGCGGCGAGCTGCGGAGCGTGGACGCGGAGCAGGTCTCCCCGCGCCCGCGGGTGGCCGATCACGGTCAGCATCCGGTCGATGCCCAGGCAGGCGCCGTCTGCAGCGACCCGCGTGGGCGTCACCACCAGGACACGCTCTCCGGACCTCACCAACGCGGCGATCAGGGCGGAGAGCGTCGTCGTTTTCCCCGTCCCCGGTGGGCCCCAGCAGACGCCGATCGGGAGCCCGCTGAGCTGGAAGGCGGCCTTTTGCTGAGCGCGCAGCGGCGACGGGAGCGCGGGCACGGGCAGGCCACCGGGACGCTGAAGGGGGAGTCCGGCCGCGATTCGACGCCGAAGCTCCGCTTCGACGTACGGAGCGTGCGCCGCCTCTGGTCGCTCGGCGAGCCACTTGCGCGCTCCCCTCAGGAAGGGGCTCGGGAAAACGCGAACGCAGTCATCCGGGTGCGGGTGGCGTCCCGACTGGAGGCGCAGGGTGAAGGTGACCACCCCCGACTCATCCGGGTCCTGAACCAACCGAACCACCCCGCTCCACTCCGTCCCGCTGCCGCGAGGTGCAGCGCAGTCCACGGTGGCGCCCTCGAAGGACTCGGTGAGCCATGCGTCCCCGCCCTCCCACCCCCCACGACGAGCGCGCTTGAGGAAGAAGGAGCACGTGAACAGGCGCTCCCCGAGATCACGGGCCGACGCGAGCGGCGCCCAGGCGGGGGTCGTCTCGAACCTCAGCACCTCGTCGATGACGTGGAGCCACTCTGCTCCGGTCGTCATCGCCAGGTTCCCTGGCGATCGAGCAGGTCCAGGAGGCGGTCCACCGCCGGTGGCGTTTCGGGAGACACGCTGCCGAGGAGGTCGGTCGCCTCTCGCCAGTCGGGTCCGAGCTCCGCGACCAGCTCGCCGGCAAGCGCCCTGAGGGCCTCATGCTCGCGGCCCGTGGGGGCGCTCGCCATGACCTGCGCGAACCGGAAAAGCAGGCGCGTCGCTGGAGGGGCCAGGGTCGTGGAGAGCACGGCGTGCAGCTCCGTCGCGGCCGCCGCCCACGCGCCGGCCCGGAGGAGCTGCCGCGCCGCATAGCGGCGGTCCAGGTCGAGCATCGCCGCGACGTTGGCGAGGTCGTGCCGACGTTCATCCGCGTAGAAGCCTGACATCACGTGCCGTCCCTCGACATAGGACAGGCGGTACCCGAGCGCGGAGGCGATGCCTCCCAAGACCGCAGTGGTCGACTTCCGACCCCCGCTGATGTCCACCGTGACTTCGGTGCTCCACGGGTCGCCTGCGAAGAAAACCGCGGCGCCCACGGCATCGACGATGCGGTCGCCTCGCGTGCCGTCTCCGATCGAGAAGACCTCCAGGGCTGACTCCGGGAGCCCGGCCCCGCACAGCGTGGCACGGACGCGAGCCCCCGTAGGGCGACTCCCTTCGGAGCCGATCCCCGCCTCGCCGCCGGCGCCGTCCTGCGGCTCGGTGACGAGCAGCGCCACGTGCTCCGCCTTGCAGGACAGCGCCGCGAGGATGGGCGAGTACGGCTGCGTACCGACCGGCACCACCAGCAACCGCGCTCTCGGCGTGAGCTCGGCCCGGTTCCGGGCGGCGCGCGCGGCGAACGGGAAGACGAGGCGCTCGTAGACGGCCTGCTGCTCCTCTCGGGGCGAAGCCCGAAGGCCCGCGAGCGCCTCCTCGAGGGACGCGGGTGGGTTCGCCGCAGGGAGTTCGAGGGGAACGGGGAGCGTCTGCATCATGTACCTTGGGTCCGCTGGGGCACGGGACGGGGTTCGCCGGGCGGGCGCTCAGGCGCCCAAGAGGACGGGGAGCAGCTTCTCGAACGCGGCGAGGTGGTCCAGCGCCTTCCGGCCGAGCGCCTCGGGCGCGGGGATGTGGTCGTTGCCGGTTCCGCAGTGAAGGAGGGTGTTCCGCTGATGGGCCATCGCGGTGGCGAAGGCGCGGAGCTCTCCGTCGCACCACGGCTGGCGCCGTACGTAGTCGCCAATCGGCCCGAAGGGATCCCCTTCTGCCGCTTCCGCCGTCGCCAGGAGGGGCCGCAGGGCATCTTCGGAGTCGCGGGGCCGCCTGGAGGCCGGGGAGGGGAGCCCGGCGCTTCGCGCGGAGAGCAGGAGGACGTCGACCAGGGTCTCTCGCAGGAATGCGTACCCGTTGAGGTATCGCTCCCGCTCGATGAGGTAGCGAGCGGCGGCGAGCTGGCCGAGGAGCGGGGCGTGCGCGGCGTTGGCGGCCGGGGGAGCCAGGGGCGCGAGCTCCTTCTCCAGCACGTCCAGGACCGGCACCAGCACCGCCAGGCCGGGAGCGCGGAGGGCGAGGCCGCGCGCCTCTCCAAGCGTGGCAAGGGTCTTCTTCGCGGCCTCCCAGACCCGATGGAGGTGACAGTGTTCGAGGGACTCGCCGAGGGTTCGGAGGTGCGACGGGAGCTGCCGCAACGCTTGGGGCGTGTCGGCCCGCAAGATGCGCCGCGCTTCGCGGACCACATCCTCGACCTCGTCGGCGAGCGCGAGCAGGTTTCCGCTCCGCTTGAACGCCGAGACGGCGCGCGCCCAGTCCCCGAGGACCACGAACCCGGAGAGGTCGATGACCTTTTGAGGCTGGCCGCCGGGCTCGTAGACGCCGTAGTTCACGGCCTCCACGCGGACGCCCTTCACCTGCTGCAGGTAGTCCAGCGCCTTCATCAGCAAGACGGGGAGGCTCCGGAAGCCGTGGGTCACATCGATGAAAAGGCGGTCCCCTTCGCGAACCTGCGCGACCACCGCCTCGAAGATGGCCCAGTGCTCGGCCTCGGAATTCCCGTCTGGCACCGCGACCGGCGTGGCGTCCACCCCCACACGGGACAGCTCAGCCTGAAGCCCGATGTACGGCTGAGGTTCGGAAGCTCGCGGGGGCACGCGGCCGGAGGGGGCGTCCTCCCAGTTGAGCCTCCGGGCCTGATCGGTGAGGAAGATGCTCGCATGGAACGGAGCCGCCCCCTCGTTCGCCGCGCGTTGTGCCACTTGGGCGAGCGGCACTTGCACAAAGCGAGATTCTCCCTGAACGGCCCCGTCGATGACGTAGCGCGCGGGTTCGTAAAAGCTGGTTCCGAGGAACGCCAGGAAGTGTACGCGCATCGTCAGGCCTCCTGCGTCTGGTAACCGTGCCCCATCCCCGGCGCTGGACGCGGCCTCCGGGAGCCGCGGCGCCTTACAGGTGTCCACGGGAGCCCACGTCATGCCCAGGCGCGTCGCCATCTTCGACTTCGACGGGACACTGTTCCGAAGCCCACTGCGTCCCGACTGGTGGCCGCTCGACGGGTTCTGGGGTCGACTGGAGTCCCTCAGCCCCCCCTTCGTCCCCGGCGCACCCGGGCCTGAGTGGTGGGCAGACGGGGTCGTCGGCGCGGCCCGCGCGGCCATGGCCGACCCCGAGTCGAAGGCGGTCCTGCTCACCGGTCGGTCGGAGGGCTTCGCGCCCCGCATCACCGATCTCCTGCACGGGCACGGGCTCCGGTTCGACGAGTCGCACTTCGGCGACCCGAGCCAAGCGCGAACGATGGAGAGCAAGTTGCGGGTGATCAGTGCAATCGCTGCGCGGATCCCCGGGCTGGAGGTCGTCGAGATCTGGGAGGACCGGCACGATCACCTCGACGCCTTCGCCGCTTGCGTCCAGGGACTCGGGCTCATGTGCGTCGCACACCCCGTCCCCCGCGCCACCCGCGAGGTGACCGTGGATGTGGCGGAGCTTCGCCGGGCGATTGCGGGTGGGGACGCTGACGGGGCGACCTGAGCGTGCGGCGAGGATTGGGCCTCCCGGTTCGTGCGATGGGGCGCTGTGCGGGGCGAGGCGAAAAGGTTTGCAAGTCGACCTTGCCGTTGCCTGTTTCGGCGCTCAGCTTCTCGCCGTTCCCCCAATTCTGCCTTGGAGTTCGCGTTGGCCATCCATACGAAGCTCGTCAATCACGCTTACTGGCTCCAATACGGTGAGGTCGCGTTCTTCCACGCGGGCCCGGGGACGCCGCCGCTCCTGACACCGCACCGGTGGCAGCCCGAACCTGGTCCTGGCACCGTGCTCCGAGTGTGCTGCAATGACCACCAGCTTCCAAGCTTCAACGCCCTCACCGTGAAGGACATCTTGATCCTCCACCAGCGCGTCGGCGGCGTGTCACAGGTGGTCACTCATATGCTTCGGCCGCTGAACAACGCCCCGGCCGTTGCCACGTCACCGTGGGTCGGCTGGCCGTATGAGCGACCGTTCGAGGTGCTCGCGAGGCTGAACCCCAGGAAGTTCGGCGTCGGCGTTGTGGGCCCGCACGGGGACCTGGTGAGTACGCCGCAGATCGTAGAGAGGCGGGGCCCGCTGGTGCGCCTCCAGGACCTTCTTGGCTGGGGCCATCCTCCCGTGGTCCAGTCGGGGCGAGTGTTCGCGTCGCACGGCGGACAGCAACTCCAGGCGCTCGACCTGCTGACCAAGATCACGGTCGTGAACGGGTTCGAAATGGTCCCCAACTTCGCAGGACAGCTGTAGCCTCCGCTCACGGGTTCGCCGTAGGTGGGCCGGAGAGCGGCACGCACCGGGACGGCTGAGTTCCCTGCCGGCCCCCCCGACGCGTCGTCGCGGTTGATCTACGCCGCCCACCCCTCCCAAAGCTCGCCCTCGCGAAGCCCGGTCACGTCCACCTCGACGACACGCCCGCAGACGGGTCGCTTCAGGGCCTCCCGGTAGAGCTCCGTGAGTCGGCGGCGGCGGGCGGTGTCGAGGGTCTCCTCATCGGCGGCTGACATGCCGCGCGCGCGG
>CAIXRH010000203.1 GCA_903921785.1 uncultured Pseudomonadota bacterium | reverse complement strand
TCAGATGTGGCGAAACTCTCAGGATCGAAGGCATCTTTACCTCAGATGCGGCCGTAATCCGGTTCCCAGCGATTGTCTAGGTTGTTTCACGATCTTCTTCAGGCTCAGGCCGTATGAAGCGGCAGTTTCGGGGCGGTGCGGCGACCGGAGCGCTCCGGTCCCGCTTCCGGGTAGGCAAGCGGCGTGCCGGGCTGGGACGGCCGAATTCACCGGCTTTCCGGCGGTTCTCGCCCGCTCCCGCGCTCCGACCCGTTCAATTCGAATCGCCACCCCGTCAAGCTGATGGGGGCCGCCGATCGACGCCGCTCAGGCGAGGTCGAACCGATCGAGGCCCATCACCTTGACCCAGGCCGCCACGAAGTCGAGGATGAAGGTCGGTGTCGCATCTGCGCTGGCGTAGACCTCGGCGATGGCGCGGAGCTGGGAATTGGACCCGAAGACCAGATCAACGGCGGTGGCCGTCCACCGCGCCGCCCCCGTCCCCCGGTCCCGTCCCTCGTAGACGTGCTCCGTCCCGGCAGAGAGCCGCCACTCGGTGCGCATGTCGAGCAGGTTCACGAAGAAGTCGTTGGTGAGCGTCTCCGGGCGGAGGGTGAAGACCCCGTGTGGGCTTCCGCCAACGTTGGCGTTCAGGGCGCGCAGGCCGCCCACCAGCACCGTCATCTCGGGGGCGGAGAGGGTGAGCAGGGACGCCTTGTCCACGAGCAGGTGCTCCGCGCCGGTCGCCAACCCCGGCTTGAGGTAGTTGCGGAAGCCGTCCGCCGCCGGCTCGAGGTGCGCGAACGAGTCGGGGTCCGTCTGGGCCTGGCTCGCGTCGGTGCGCCCCGGCGTGAACGGGACGAGCACCTCGTGACCCGCGCGGCGCGCCGCCTGCTCGACCGCCACGCTGCCGCCGAGCACGATCAGATCGGCGAGGGACACCTGGGGCCCCGCGGGGTGGGCGCCGTTGAACGCCCGTCGGACCCCTTCGAGGGTGTCGATCACCGCGGCGACCCCCGAGGTCACGTTGACCTCCCACCCCGCCTGCGGGGAGAGGCGGATCCGCGCGCCGTTCGCGCCGCCGCGTTTGTCGGTGTTCCGATAGGTCGCGGCCGACGCCCATGCCGTCGCGACCAGCGCCGATACCGAGAGGCCGGACGCGATCACCCGGGTCTTGAGGTTGGCGATGTCGTCCGCGTCGATCAGCGGCTGCGTTGCGGCGGGGACGGGGTCCTGCCAGGGGAACACTTCGGCGGGGACGAGCGGCCCGAGGTATCGATGGATCGGGCCCATGTCGCGGTGGGTGAGCTTGAACCACGCGCGCGCGAAGGCGTCGGCGAGCGCGGGCGGGTCTTCGTAGAAACGCTTGGCGATCGCCCGATAAGTCGGGTCGGTGATCAGCGCGATGTCCGCGGTCGTCATCATCGGGGCGTGCCGCCGGGAGGGGTCATGGGCGTCCGGCACCGTGCCCTGGGCCTCCGGGTTCTTCGGCGTCCATTGGGTCGCGCCCGCGGGGCTCTTCGTCGTCTCCCACGCGTAGCGGAACAGGTTCTCGAAGTAGTTGTTGTCCCAGCGGATCGGGTTCGAGGTCCACGCGCCTTCGAGCCCGCTGCTGATGGTGTGCACCCCCTTGCCGCTGCCGAAGCTGCTCTTCCAGCCGAGACCTTGATCCTCGATCTCGGCGCCTTCCGGCGCGGGGCCGACGTACACGCTCGGGTCGGCGGCGCCGTGGGCCTTGCCGAAGGTGTGCCCGCCCGCGATGAGCGCGACGGTCTCTTCGTCGTCCATGGCCATCCGGGCGAAGGTCTCGCGGATGTCCCGGGCGGAGCCGATGGGGTCAGGTTGGCCGCCCGGACCCTCCGGATTGACGTAGATGAGGCCCATCTGCACGGCGCCGAGCGGCGTCGCGAGCTGGTGATCGCCGCGGTGGCGCTCGTCGCCCAGCCATTGGGTCTCCGGGCCCCAGCTCGCGTCCTCCTCGGGTCCCCAGATGTCGACGCGCCCGCCGCCGAACCCGAGGGTCGGGAGTCCCATGGTCTCCAAAGCGCGGTTGCCGGTGAGGATGATCAGGTCTGCCCAGGAGATCTTCCGGCCGTACTTCTGCTTGACCGGCCACAAAAGGCGGCGCGCCTTGTCGAGGCTCACGTTGTCGGGCCAACTGTTGAGCGGCGCGAAACGTTGCGCGCCGGACCCCCCGCCGCCGCGCCCGTCGCCCACGCGGTAGGTGCCTGCGGAGTGCCACGCCATCCGGATGAAGAAGGGCCCGTAATGCCCGTAGTCGGCCGGCCACCAGTCCTGTGAGTCGGTCATCAGGGCGTCGAGGTCGCGGGTGAGCGCGGCGAGGTCGAGGCTCGCAAACTCATGCGGGTAATTGAAGTGTTCGCCCAGCGGATTGGCGCGGGGGTGGTGCGGATGAAGGACCCGGAGATTGAGCTGCTTCGGCCACCACTGCTCGTTCGGGGTACCCCTGGCCGCCGTGTGGGCTCCGTGGGTGACGGGGCATTTGCCTGGGGTGCTGTCGGCCATGGGGGACTCCTGTTGGGGAAGGGTGCGTACGAACCGGGCGGCCAGTCGCTTGCGGTACGTCGGGGCAAGCCGACACGGGCGGGGTGTAGGCATCAGGCGGAGCTGGGGGCGTGAAGACCGGCGACCCGCGCCTGCGCCCTGGGCGAGAGCCGGGTCGAGCGCGCCACCGCCTCCACCAATGCGGGGAACCGGCATGCCAACGTCATGATCAGGGCCTGCGTGCCGGGCCGAACCAGCGCCCTGGAGAGCCAGGTCGCCCGCCGCACCTGCGCGCCGACGTCGGCCGCGAGCTGCTTTTGGAAGGCCGGAGATGAGCGCCCCGCGAGGTACGCCTCCGCGGCGACGGCGGCGCTGTGCAGCGCAAGTGCCATCCCGTCGCCGGAGAAGGACGGGATCACCGCCGCTTGATCACCGAGATGCCATGGGCCCTCGGTCGTCGTGCGGACATAGCCGTACGGGAGCGCTGCGAGGGCCATCGGGCGGGCGTGGATGGGTTGGCCGCCGACCAGGCGGAGGTCTACCTGGGGGCACGCCCTGCGCAGGTGCGCGAGCAGGACGGGCCACGGGCGCCCAACCTCCTTGAGCACGGCCCGGCTCACCAGGAAACACAGGTTCGCGCGCCCCCCCTCCACCCGCTGAAGTCCGGCGTATCCGCCGTCGAACAGGTGCAGCTCCACCCCGTCTCCCAGCGCCGACGTCTGAGCGGGCGAGAGGCGCCAGTACCCCTTGAAGGCGACGAGATCGTCCTGCGTCCCGCCGCCGCGGGGACGCCCCGGGATGTCGTGCTTCCCCGTGGCGAGGAACAGCGCTTCCGCATGGAGGATTCGCCCGTCCGCGAGCTCGGCCCTCCAGTCGCCGACGGAGCCCGCCACCGCGGTGACGGCGGCACCTCGGTGCACCTCCGCGCCGGCGTCTACGGCCTCCTGGAGCAGGCGTTCGTCCAGCCGCCGCCGACTCAGGCTCGACGCCGGGAAGGGGAGCTTGACGGTCACGCGGTCCGCGCCCCGACACAGGCTCACCGTCTGGATGGGCAGGGCGCCGAGGGCGGACAGGTCCACGCCGAGCGCGCCGATGGCGGCCTGAGTCTCGCCCGAGAGGAACTCGCCGCACACCTTGTCGTTTTCCCCCGACTCCCGCTCGATGAGCACGACGCGCCGGCCGGCCCGTGCCACTCGTATGGCGAACGCTGCGCCCGCCAGTCCGCCGCCGATGACCAGGGCGGCGGTCACGCGGCCCGGAGCCTGGACACCGTCAACCGGAACGGAAACCACCGCTCGATCCGCGCGGCGTTCGGGTCCACGTCGGCCGCCGCCAGCAGGCGCCGCCAGTCGGCCGGGACGAAGGACCGCGCGATGGACACGGGCCCGTCGTGTTGGACGAACGGATGAAGCCGGGCGAGCCAAGATGCCCAATGGAACACGTGGTACGGCACCGGGTGACGGTGAAGGTCGTTCACGAACCACCCGACCCGGGCCTCGGCCTCCATCCAGCGGAGCAGCTCGGCCACCTTCGTGTCGGGGAGGTGGTGGGTCATGAGCGAGCTGATCACGAGATCGACGCCTTCCGGTGGATGGAACTGGAACACATCGCCTTGCACCCAACGGATGCGGAGATCGGCGGGAGTGGCGCTCGCCGCACTGGCGACGGAGACGGGACTGAAATCCAACCCCGTGCAGGAGAGGGGAAGCTCCCGCCGTCGGGCCCACCGCGCGACCTTCCGGAGGGTGTCGCCGAAGCCGGAGCCGACGTCGAGCAGGCGGACGGGGCGGCCCAGGCGTCGAAGCGCGGGGAGCGCATCTTCGAGGAAGCGGAGAGTCGGGGCGTACGCGCGGGTGGCCCGATTCACGCGTGCAAGACTGAGGAGGCAGGCGGCCAAGGCGACGGGGTCGCCGGGGGTTGCGTCCATCCACTCGGCCTCGGTAGACCGGCGCGTGAGGTCGAGGGGTGGCCTCATGCCGCGTGGAACAGCAGGGTCTCGGCGGTGAGGCCGGGCCCGAACGACATCGCACATCCGCGCTGTCCGGCGCGGGCCTCCGCAAGCAGCGCTTGGAGCACGAACATCACGGTGGCGGACGACATGTTCCCGAAGCGGTCGAGGACGCGGCGGGAGGCCGCCAGGGCGGCGGCCGGGAGGTGAAGCCCCTGCGCCACCGCGTCGAGGACCGATCGCCCGCCGGGGTGCACGGCCCAGAGCTCGATCGCCTCCGTCGGGGCGCCATCGAGGATGCCGGGCGCGGCGCGCGCCAGACCCTCGGCGATCGTGGGCGGCACTCGCCCGGAGAGGTGCATCTCAAACCCGTCGTCGCGGACGTGCCAGGTGATCAACTTCTGGCTGTCGGGAACGAGCGCGACGTGAAACCGATCCAGCTCGAAGCCCACGGGATCGGCGCTGACGAGGCTCGCGGCGCACCCGTCGCCGAACACGAGGAACGAGAGCATGGGTTCGATGAGCGCCGTCTCCCTCATGTGCAACGAACACAGCTCCAGGTTCACCAGGAGCACCCGGGCCCACGGCTCCGATCGGACGATGTGGCGGGCGAGCTTGAGCGCGTTGATCGCCGCGTAACAACCCATGAAGCCCACCATGGTGCGCTCCACCGAAGGGTTGAGGCCACACCGATCGATGAGCTCGAGATCCAGGCCTGGGGCGTACATCCCGGTGCAGGAGGTCACGATGAGGTGGGTGACACTCCGCCCGTCGGCGCCCAATGCAAGTTGGTCTACGGCGCGGACCGCCAAGGCGGGCGCAAACCGCTCGTAGAGCGCCATGCGTTCGCTGGTCTTGGGGAAGCGCCCGCGCACATAGAACCGCGAGCCGGCGTCCGCTTCGGCGAGCTCGGTCGCGAGCACGGAGTATCGGTGGGAGATCTGTGCCCTCGCGGCCATCCGCGCGAAGATGGCACGCGAACGCTCATCGTCGAGCAGGGAGAGGCCGAAGCCCACGAACGCCGAGTGGATGTCGTGGGGAGGAACGGCAGTGGCGACACGATTGAGGTACGCGGAGGTCGTCTGGCCGGGTCGGTTCACGACGTTCCTCCGAAGGCGATCCGCGCGAGCGCGTCGTCGTCGCCGGATCGGAGGGCGATCGGGGCAGCGCCAGGGGCGGCTTCGATGGGCATGCGCGCGCCTACTCGGCCTCGTCCTTGGAGTCCGGGTTGTTCTCCCAGCGCTCCCGGTCGCGGGGGCCGATGAGATCGGCGCCGAGCTTGATCGGGACGCCCTCGGGTTCGGCGACCCCGTAGAGCTCGCCCACGTCATCAACGTCGTTGCCGTCGGGCTCCATGCCGGTCTCGCGGCCGCAGGGGTCGTCGGGGCGCTCGTTGAGCACGGGGTCGGCGTCCTCGGGGGGCGTCGGCTCCGCGGGAGGGTGGGCGGCCGAGTTGACGCGTGGCATGGAGACTCCGGAGGGGTCGGGCGTGGTCTGAGGCGTCGGCGGCGGCGTGACGGTCGGGTTCATGCGAAAGGGCCAGGCAGTTGCTGAGCTTTATGCAAGCAGCATGCCACGGAGACTTCTTCAAGCATGTCGGGGATTTACGGAGGACTTGGCGCGCGTCTGTGCCCGCTGACGTCAGGTTCGGGGCTTCGTCCATCACATTGATGCGTCAGGCACGCGCGCGCCAGGGTCAGGGGCTCGACCTCGCGAGGCGGAACCCGAGGTAGGGGTCGGCGTGGTCCGGTTCGTCGTAGCTGCGCCACGCCACGCCCGCGTGGCTCAAGGTCCCGCGGGGCACGCGTGCTCCACGACGGCGGCCGCCCCTGCCCGCCCCGCCATTCTCGCCCCCGCGGCTCCTCGACCACCCCCGCCGGCCGGGCGGCACGCCGGGCCACCCGCACCATCCCCCTCACATCCGGGTCAAAACCCCCTGCAACGACGCCTCCACCCCGTCCCCAGCCTGGTTCGCGATGGTGAGGGTCAGGTCCATGGTGCGGCCTTCGAGATCGTCGAGGGTCCAGCCGTTGAACCGCTGGTGGAGGTCGGTGCCGAGCCACTGCCCGGCGCTGTCGCCGACGTTCGCGCAGACCAGCCGCACCTCGTACGGGGTGTCCCCGAGGAGGGCGTCGTCGGTCGGGTCCACGGCGTGCAGGGTGATGCTGGCGCCGTCGTCGAGGTCGGGCACGCCGGTCACGCGGGCGTGGAACGGCGAGTAGGGCGCGCCGCCCTGGGGTGGGTTGCCGTAGAGCAGGGGATCGCCGGCCTGGAAGTCGCCGAAGTCTACGTCTGCTGGGGCGATCTCCAGGCCGGGATCGCCGAGGGTGTCGCAGGGGGCGCGGTCGGGCTGCACGGCGCAGCCGCCGGCGCCGAGCAGCGCGCCCAGCGAGGTGCCGAAGCGGACGATCCGGGGGATCAACGCCGCCGCCGCCGCAGGAGCCCCGCTCCGAGCAGCAGGAGCGGTGCCGCGGCGCCGAGATCCTGGCCTCCACAGCCGTCCGGCGTGACCTCCGCCGCGTACTTCGCCGCCTTCGTCCCGTCGAAGAGCACCGTGCCCGCCCCGGTGGCGCCGAGGTCGCTGATCACCATGGCGGACGGCTTGTCGATGCCCTCGGTGCTCGGCGCGGCGGGATCGGCGATGTCGTAGGTGATCCCCTCCGCCGTCTCCAGGGCGAGCGAGGACAACGCGCCGTCGATGTAGGTGAGGTGCTGGGTGGCGACGTGGGTCGCCGAGACCTCCTGGGGGAGGTCCGCGTTCTGCACGAAGATCGGGTCGGCGGTCATCTCGCTCGGGTCCATCGTGGTGAACAGGCGGGTGAGCGTCGGCGAGCGGTCGAGCCGCGCCTGCTGCGCGCGCAGCGGTGTGAGGATCGCGGCGTCGAGCGCCGTGGTGGCCGCGGCGGGATCCCAGTCGGGGAAGACGTAGTCCTCGGCGTAGCAGTCGGGGCAGGCCAGGAACGAGGTGGCGTCTACGCCATCGGGGGGAGGAACCACCGTCGGGAGGAAGGCGGTGAGCTGGGCGCTGGCGGTGACGGCGCCGAGCACCACGTTGAGCCAGCGGATCGGGTCGGGCTCCGCGGCGAGCTCCTCCTCGTGGAGCACGCCCTCGGTCCACACCCGCACGCCGAGGTTGGCGGTGGGGCCCACGAAGTCGGTGGCGAACGCCTGCCCGCCCGCTTCGTCCGCCGCCTTGGCGACGACGCTGCGGTAGTTGGCGGTGCCGCCGAACCAGTCGAGGGCGGCCTCGTTGAGCGTCACATGCAGGTAGTTGTCGGGGACGGCCCGCGACTCGCCGAGCACGAAGACCTCGATCGGGAGGTCGGGGACGGCAGCCACGGAGGTGAGCTGGATGGGGATGGAGGCCGCGGTGGCGGGGTACCGCATGCCGAGCGGGGTGAGGTCGCCGGTGTCCTTGTCGGAGCTGAGCTTCAGCGCGACGAAGTACTGGCCCTCGGCGACGTACGGTTCGAGCACGGTCGAGAGCTGCTCTGGGAGGTTGTAGCCCTGGTCCTGGAGCCAGAGCACCAGCACGTCGGCGTCGGTGGCCTGGAGCACCACCGTGTCGTAGGGGCCCACGGTGAGGGTGGAGACGACGTTGATCGCGCCGCTGTCGGTGTCAGCGGTGTCGGTGTAGTCGGCGGTGCCGAATTCCGGTAGGGGCGGCGGCTCAACCTCGGTGAGCCCGGCGCAGCTCTTCTCGTACCAGGTCTCCGCCGTCTGCAGCGTGTAGGTCGGGATGGTCGCGTTCGCGAGCGCGGTGAACAGCGCGTCGTTGGAGACGTAGAGCTCCGGCTCCGCGGGCACCGGCACCACCCAGGCGAAGTCGTCGTCCTGACCGGAGTAGGTGATCTGCACCTCGGTGTCCACGAAGCCGCCGGAGTCGAAGCTGAAGATGATGCGCTCGGCGGACTGGTCCACGGGGGTCACGGCGTCGCAGAACATCCCGCCGCAGGCGCGGGCCGGGGAGGGGAGGAGCACGGCGGCGAGGAGGAGCGTGAGCGGCATGGGGGAGTCCTACAGAAAGGGGGCGCCGGGCGCGGGGAGCGGCAGCGGGCGGAGTGAAAAGGGACGGCGAAAGAGAAGCTGGAGGCGGCCGAGCCGCACGCGGCGACGACGCTCGAGCGCTACACACGACGGCGGCGCATCACGCCCGCCGCGAGGATCAACAGCGGCGCGAACGCCCCGGCGGACTCCGAGGTGGCGCACCCGTTGCTGAAGGCGTCGGCGTCGGCGTGGGCCTGATCGGCACCATCGAACAGCACGGTCCCTTCGCCGCTGGCGCCGAGGTCCTCCACGAGCAGGGCGGCCGGACTGTCGACCTGCTCCAGCGTGGGCGTGTTCGCGTCCGGGAACCGGAAGATCCGCCCGTCTTCCAGCTCCAGGGAGCGCGAGGTGATGTTCCCGGTGAGCGACTGGTGGGAGTGGTCCGTCGCGGTGTGGACGTTGGAGACCTCCTGCGGGAGGTCCTCGTTGAAGGTGAAGAACGGGTCCGCGGTCATCTCCGCGGGGTCCATCGTGGTGAACAGCCGGGTGACGGTGGTCGCGGCGTCGAGCCGGGCCTGCTGCTCTTCGAGCACCGAGAACACCTCGTCGTCCACCGCGGCGGTGGCCTCCACCGGATCGAAGTCCGGGGCGCTGACCAGCCCGGTGTAGCAGCCCGGGCAGCTCAGGAAGGTCGCGTCGTCCACGCCCGGGGGCGCCGGCACGTAGCGCAGCAGCACCGCGTTGAGCTGGGAGCTGCCCGGCAGCCCCGAGTAAACGATGGACTCCAACCACGCGATGGGGTCGGACACCGTGGAGAGGCCCTCGACGTTCACGATGCCGGGCGCCCATAGGGTGACGAGCCCGGCCGCAGGGCCGACGTAGTCGGTGGCGAACGCCTGACCGCCCGCCTCGTCGACCGCCTTGGACACGACCGCCCGGTAGTTGGTCCCGCCCCCGTACCAATCGATCGCCGCCTGGTTGATCTCCACGTGGAGGTAGTTGTCGGGCACCGCACGGCTCGGCCCGAGCACGAAGACCTCGATCGGCAGGTCGGGCGTGGCGGCGATCGCGGTGAGCTGGATGGGGATCGACGCCGCGGTGCCGGTGTACCGCATCCCGAGCGGCGCGAGGTCCCCCGTCGTCTTGTTGGACGAGAGCTTCAACGCGACGAAGTACTGCCCTGCCGCGACGTAGGGATCGAGGGCGGCGCCCAGAGTGTCGGGCAGGGAGTACCCCTGGTCCTGGAGCCACTGGATGAGCACGTCTCCGTCGGTGGCCTGGAGGGTGACGGTGTCGTACGGGCCGACCGTCGCTTCGCCGACGACGCTCACGCCGCCGTAGTCGCCGTCCTCTCGAGCATTGAAGCCCATTTCGGCGGAGGCGGCGCAGCCTAGCGAGAACCCCCCCGTGCTGTCCGAGATCAGCGAGAACTGCGGCACCGTCGCGTTCGCGAGCTGGGTGAACAGCGCGTCGTTGGAGGCGTAGAGCTCCGGCTCGGCGGGCACCGGCACCACCCAGGCGAAGTCGTCGTCTTCGCCCTGGTAGGTGATCTGCACCTCGGTGTTCACCTTGCCGTTGTCGAACGCGAAGACGATGCGCTCGGCTGCCTGATCCACGGGGTTGGCAGCGTCACAGAACATCCCGCCGCAGGCGAACGCCCGGGCGGGGAGGAGCGCGGCGGCGGCGAGGAGCAGGGACAGGCGCATCAGGAGACCTTCCGGCGGCGGGCGACGCCCGCGACGAGCACGAGGAGCGGAGCGAACGCGCCCGCGCTGTCGGTGGTCGTGCAGCCGCCGCCGAACGCCGATGCCGCCGCCTCGGCGTCCCCCGTCCCGTCGAACACCGGCGTGCCCTCCCCGGACGCGCTGAGGTCGCTGATCACCAGGGCCGCCGGCGTGTCCACCCCGGCGAGGGAGGGCACGTCGGGATCCGCGAACCGGAAGGTGCGCCCGTCGGCCAGCTCCAGCGAGCGGGAGGTGACGTTTCCGGTGAGCGACTCGTGCAGGTGGTCGGTGGCGACGTGCTGGAGGGCGACCTCCTGCGGGAGGTCGCTGTTGAACACGAAGAACGGGTCGGCGGTCATCTCGCTCGCGTCCATCGTGGTGAACATGCGGGTGAGCGTGGTGGCGGCGTCGAGCCGCTCCTGCTGCTCCTGCATCACCGTGAGCACCTCCTCCTGGAGGGCGGCGGTGGCCACCACCGGGTCGAAGTCCGGGGCGCTCACCTGCCCGGAGTAGCAGCTCGGGCAGCTCAGGAAGGTCGCGTTGTCCACGCCCGGGGGCGCGGGCACGTAGCGGACGAGGAGCGCGTTGAGCTGCGAGCTGCCGGGGAGCCCCGAGTACACGATCGACTCCAACCACTGGATCGGGTCGGTGAGCGAGAGAAGGTACTGTGGGTCGACCATCCCCTGGGACCAGACCGTGGTCACGGCCGCCGGGCCCACGTAGTCGGTGACGAACGCCTGCCCGCCCGCTTCGTCCACCGCCTTGGCCACGGCGTCCCGGTAGTTGGTCCCGCCGTTGTACCAGTCGATCGCGGCTTCGTTGAGCTCGACGTGGAGGTAGTTGTCGGGCACGGCACGGCTCGGCCCGAGGAGGAAGACCTCGATGGGGAGGTCGGGCACCGCGGCCACGGCGGTGAGCTGGATCGGGATCGAGGCGGCGGTGGCCGCGTAGCGCATACGCAGCGGGGCGAGGTCACCGACGTCCTTGTCGGAGCTGAGCTTCAGCGCCACGAAGTACTGCCCGGCGGCCACGTAGGGGTCGAGCGCGGCGCCGAGGGTGTCGGGCAGGGTGTAGCCCTGGTCCTGGAGCCACTGCACCAGCACGTCCCCGTCGGTGGCCTGGAGCACGACGGTGTCGTACGGGCCCACGGTCTCGGTGGAGACGACGCTCACCCCCGCGCTGCCGTCTTCCATGGGGGCGGCCATCGCGCTGTCCGCGGACATGCCCGCGTCCTCCATCCCGCCGCAGCCGATCGGCCCGCCGGTGTAGTCGGAGAGGAGGGTGAAGCTGGGGATCGTCGCGTTGGCGAGCTGGGTGAAGATCGCGTCGTTGGACTCGAAGAGCTCGGGCTCCGCCGGCACGGGCACCACCCACGCGAAGTCGTCGTCCTGGCCCGAGTACGAGATCTGCACCTCGGTGTCGAGATAGGCGCCGTCGAAGCTGAAGATGATGCGCTCGGCGGACTGGTCCACGGGCGCGATCGCGTCGCAGAACATGCCCCCGCAGGCGAGCGCCCGGGCGGGGAAGAGGGCGGCGGCGGCGAGGAGGATGGACCAGCGCATGGGGGCTCCGGAGGCGGGGGCGAAGACGGGGCGGTCGGGACGCCCGGCGAGGGACTAACCGCGGCGGCGGCGGATCACGCCCGCGGCGAGGAGCAGGAGCGGCGCGAACGCCCCCGCGCTCTCCGAGGTGGCGCAGCCGGCGCTGAACGCGTCGGCGTCGGCCTGGGCCTGATCGGTGCCGTCGAACACCGGCGTGCCTTCGCCGGAGGCGCTGAGGTCCGAGACCACCAGGGCGGCCGGCGTGTCCACGCTCTCCAACGACGGGTTCCCGGGATCGGCGAAGTGGTAGCTGCGGCCGTCCGCGAGCTCCAGGGTGCGCGAGGTGACGTTGCCGCTGAACGAGAGGTGGCTGTGGTCGGTCGCCGAGTGGGCCGCGGACACGTCCTGAGGGAGGTCGCTGTTGAACACAAAGACCGGATCGGCGGTCATCTCGCTCGGGTCCATGGTGGTGAACAGCCGGGTGAGCACCGGGGAGGCGTCGATCCGCGCCTGCTGCTCGAGCATCACCTGGAGCACCTCGTCGTCGAGGGCGGCGGTGGCCTCCGCGGGGTCCCAATCCGTCGTGTCCACCTGGCCGGCGTAGCAGTCGGGGCAGGCGAGGAACGAGGCGGCGTCGACCCCCTCGGGCGGCGAGACGTAGCGCAGCATCACGGCGGTGAGCTGGGAGCTCCCGGGAACCCCGGAGAAGATGATGCTGTTGAGCCAGGCGATCGGGTCGGTGAGCGCGGCCATGTAGGCGAGGTCGAGCATCCCCTCGCTGTAGAGGAACACCCCCAGGTTCGCCGGCACGCCGACGTAGTCGGTGACGAAGGCCTGGCCGCCCGCTTCATCCACCGCCTTGGACACCACCTCGCGGTAGTTACCTCCGGCGTTGTACCAGTCGATCGCGGCCTCGTTGATCTCCACGTGCAGGTAGTTGTCGGGCACGGCGCGGCTCGGCCCGAAGACGAAGACCTCGATGGGCAGGTCGGCGATCGCGGCCACGGAGGTGAGCTGGATGGGGATGGAGGCCGCGGTGGCGGCGTAGCGCATGCCGAGCGGCGCGAGGTCCCCGGTGGTCTTCCCAGAGGAGAGCTTCAAGGCGACGAAGTACTGGCCCTGGGCCACGTAGGGCTCCATGGCCGTGGCCAGGTTGTCCGGCAGGGTGTACCCCTGGTCCTGGAGCCACTGCACGAGCACGTCGGCGTCCGTCGCCTGGAGGGTCACCGTGTCGTACGGGCCGACGGTCTCTTCGCCGACCACGGTCACGCCGCCGTCGTCCATGCCGCCCTTGGCGGAATCGGTGAGCGCGTAGTCCTGGCAGCCGAAGGAGAACGGGCCGCCGGTGCTGTCCGAAGTCAGGGAGAACGTCGGCACGGTGGCGTTCGCCAGCTGGGTGAAGACGGCGTCATTCGAGGTGTAGAGCTCGGGCTCCGCCGGCACCGGCACCACCCAGGCGAAGTCGTCGTCCTGGCCCTGGTAGGTGATCTGCACCTCGGTGTTGAGGCTCGACCCGTCGAAGGCGAAGATGATGCGCTCGGCCGCCTGGTCCACCGGCTGGATGGCGTCGCAGAACATGCCGCCGCACGCATAGGCCTTCGCCGGCACGAGGGCGGCGGTGAGGCCGAGGAGGAACAAGGTGCGCATCGTTGACGTCTCCAGATGCACGTTACCCGGCGCGATCCGCGGGCGGTAGAGGGATCGAAATGTCGTGGTAGGCTCGCGGCGGAGACGCCATGGCCGACGCGAACCGCTTCCAACGGCTGCCCCCCGGAAGTGGGCCCCCGCCAAGCGGAGTCGGGCGTCGGTGCGCCGCCTGCTCGACGAACATCGTGCGGGCGGAGGAGGGGACGATCTGCCTGCGCTGCGACGTCGGTCTCCACCATCGATGCGCGCCCGAAGGGCGATGTCCCACGTGCGGCGAAACTCTGGCGGAGCAGGCCGCCGCCTGGGCCGACGAACGGGCGCGACGCATCGCGACGCAGCGCCGCCGCGGAGGGATGCTCCGTCTCGTCGGTGGCCTGGCGCTTCTGGCGTTCTCCGCGGTCTGTCTGGTCGCGGACCCTCGCATCGGCTGGTACGGGCTCGCCGGGATGGGGATGATCGCCGCCGCGGACGGGGCCCGCCGCCTGCTCGCCCCGTAGCCGCACTCGCCCTCCTGGCGGTTGCCGCCGTCGCATCGGCGGCCTACGCCACCCCGATGTCCACGAACCTGCCGTCGCCCCTCGCCACGCGCCTCGCCGCGGTGGTGCGGGCCATCGCGGAGGCCGAGGTCGCCGAGGAGCTCGGCCGGGACGACCTCGCCGGAATCCCCTTCCTCGACGACACGGCGGAGGTGCTCCAGGCCCGCCTGCTCGGCATGCCCAGCCACTTCGCGGCGGGGATGGTGGCGCTCACCCTGGTCTTCGACAAGTCCACCCGCACGACCGACGGGGCCCCGTTCACCCGGCTCTCCCTCGCCAAGCGTCGCAAGGCGCTCGCGCGGATCCGGCGGCTCCCGCTCGGCCCGCTGAAGAACTTCACCACGTTCTACGACAAGATGGCGCCGTTCATCTTCTGGTCGGAGCTGGAGGAGCACCACCAGCTCCATGTCGTGCTCGGGGAGGGCGTCGCATGAAGCGCCTCGACTGCGACCTGTTGGTGATCGGCTCCGGTCCGGGCGGCGCGATGACCGCGTGTATGGCCGCGGAGGCGGGCCGCAGCGTGATCGTCGTGGAGGAGGGCCCCCACCTGAAGGTGGACTCCGCGCCGAGCTTCTCCCTCGGCGAGATGGACCAGAAGTACCGCAACGCCGGGCTCAACGTCACCTTCGGCGGTACGAGCATCACCTACCTGGAAGGGCGGTGTGTCGGCGGGGGGAGCGAAATCAATGCCGCGCTCTACCACCGGCCGCTCGAAAAAACGCTGCGCGACTGGGCGGACCAGACCAAGATCCACGGCTTCGAACCCTCCGAACTCTGGCCGCACTTCGAGGCGGTGGAGCGCGACTGCAAGGTGAACCTGTTCCCCCAGGGCAACGGCCCCGCGTCGGCACTGCTCCAGCGTGGTGCTGGGAAGATGGGCTGGTCCACTCGAGAGATCGGCCGCTTCTGGAGCTACGAGGGTGAAGGGCCACGCGCCGGGTTCCTCGACGGTCGGCAGTCCATGTCCGTGACATTGGTGCCGCGGTCGGTGCGGGCGGGCGCGCGCCTGATGCCCGACACGCGGGTGCTCGAGCTCAACCGGAGCGGCAACCGGGTCTCGGGCGCCACGGCGGTCACCAAGGGGGCGGACGGGCGGCCGGAGCGCGTGGAAATCCGGGCGACGAGCGTCTTCGTGTGCGCCGGCGCCGTGCAGACGCCCCGGCTCCTCCGGCGTTCCGGGTACACCCACAACATCGGCGACACGCTGCAGCTCCACCCGATGATCCGGGTCACCGCCCGGTTCAAGGAGCCGTTCAACGAGCTGGACTGGGGCGTGCCCACCGAGCAGGTCGACCAGTTCAAGCCCGCGCTCACGCTCGGCTGCTCCTACAGCTCCATCCCCCACCTCGCGTTGTGGATGGGCGCGCAGCTCGGCAACAAGCAGGACCGGCTGCGGGACTGGCGGCGCACCGCGATCTTCTACGTGGCGGCGGTCGGCACCGGGAAGGGAAAGATCCGCGATCTCCCCTTGGTGAACGAGCCGTTCATCCGGCTGCCGCTCACCCGCGACGACCTCGCTCGCATCGGCGAAGGCCTCAGTCGTCTCGGCGAGCTGCTCTTCGCGGCGGGCGCCGAGGAGGTGTCGAGCCCGATCGAAGGCAGCAAGACCTCGTTCCGGTCCGCGGCGGACGTGGAGCAGGTCGCCCGCGCGCTCCCCCAGGGCTCCATGGCGGTCTCCACGATCCACCTGTTCTCTTCCGCGCCGATGGGCAGCGACGAAGCCCGCTGCGCGACGGACTCGTTCGGGAAGGTCCTCGGCACCGAGAACCTCTACGTGAACGACGCGTCGTTGTTCCCGTCGAGCCCGGCGGTGAACCCCCAGGGCACCGTCCTGGCGGTCGCTCGGCGCAACATCTGCGAGTTCCTGGCGTAGATCATGGGACAGGGGGCCCCGAGGGCCCCCCGTAACGCCCCCCGGGTCGTGGCTCGTCGGGCGCCCTCGCCCGCCCCGCCATTCTCGCCGACTGCGGCTCCTCGACCGCGGCGTTCCCGGGAGGCACGCCGGCCTTCGACCTCCACCCCCTCGGCACCTACCCCGGGAGCCCGTGGCGGACGGGCGTCGTGGTGAACGACTCCCCCCCGACGTCCACGTAGAGCTCGCCCTCGTTGATCGACACCGAGATCGTGGTGCGGCGCTCCAGCTTGGCGGCGAGCGCTTCGATGAACCGGCGGTCGAGCTCCACCAGGGTCACCCGCTCCGGGGCGTGCACCTTCTGCCCGGACAAGCTTCGGAACCACGGGCCGACGTCCTTGTGGCAGTAGACCACCACGCGGTCGCAGGCCTTGCTCGCTTTGTGCAGGCGCGGCGCGTCCGGGGTGCCGACCTCGATCCACGCGAGGAGCCGCCCGGTGAGGTCGCGCACCCACAGCGCCGGCTCCTCCGTGGCGAACAAACCCTGGGTGAAGGTCAGGCCTTCGCAGTGCTCCAACGTGTAGGCGAGCACCCGGGTGACCAGGTAGGCGTCGCTCTCGGAGGGGTGGCGCGCCGTCTTGAGCGTGAAGCTCTCGTAGACGCCGCGGTCCACGTCGGAGAGGGTCACGTCGAAGGTGTGGACGGTCGCGGTCTGGGCCATCCGGGAGCCTATGCCGGCGCCGCCGCTGCGCCCTCGGCCATGCCCTCGGTGGCGCCGCCCCGCGTGCTACCCTCGTGGCCCGCCGTGCCTTCGCCGCCGCTGCCCTCCGCGCCCGCCTCGCCCGCCGCGGTCCCGCTGCCGCCGGGCTGGGCGAGGGTGCCGTTCGGGGCCTGCGCGCGTCTGGTGAGTCGGCGGGTCGATCCTCGGCAAAGCCCGTCCCTGCCCTACGTGGGTCTGGAGCACATCGGCGTGGGGACGCTCCAGTTGGTGGGGCACGGCACATGCGCCGACGTGGTGAGCGCCGTGCAGCGGGTGAAGCCGGGAGAGACCATCTTCGGGAGCCTGCGCCCCTACTTCCGCAAGGTGGTGCGCGCGACCTCGCCCTTGGCGTGCACGCCCGAAGCCTGGGTGCTCGGCGCGGTCCCCGGGGTGGACCCGCACTTCCTGTTCTACGTCGTCGCGAACCCGGAGTTCGTGGACGCCTGCGCCGCGGCCGCCACCGGCACGCGCATGCCCCGCGCAGAGTGGGCGTTCGCCGAGGGGTTACCGATCCCGTTGCCGCCGCTCGCCGAACAGCGGCGCATCGCCGCGGTCCTCGCCGCGCTCGACGAGAAGATCGCCCTGAACCGGGAGCTCAACCGCACCCTGGAGGCGCTCGCCGGCGCCATCTTCGGCGCCCGCTTCGTCGATTTTGAAGGAATCCCCGAGCTTGTCCCCAGCGCCCTCGGCCCCATCCCGCGCGGCTGGACCGTCGCCGGGCTCGACGCCGTGGCGGAGAGCGTGCGCGACAACGTGGAGCCGGCGGAGGTCGACGGCGACGTGCCCTACGTGGGCCTGGAGCACGTCCCCCGGCGTTCGGCGGCGCTGATGGAGTGGGGGCGCGCGGCCGACGCTGCGTCCCTCAAGGGCGTCTTCCGCCGGGGCGACGTGCTGTTCGGCAAGCTCCGTCCCTACTTCCACAAGGTGGTGCCCGCCGCGATGGACGGCGTGGCCTCCACCGACATCCTCATCGTCCGCCCGCGCGCCGACGCCTGGCGCTGGTTCACCTTCGGCCACCTCTACAGCGACGCGCTCGTGGCCCACGCCGCGGCGGCCTCCGACGGCACCAAGATGCCCCGCACCCGCTGGAGCGACCTCTGCCGCTGGCGCTTCGCCCTGCCACCCGAGGCGGTGGCCGAAGACTTCCAGGCGCAGGTCGACCCTCTGTACCAGCGGATCTTCGCCAACGTGGCTGAGTCGCGGGCGATGGCGACGCTCCGCGACACACTTTTGCCGCGGCTGCTCTCGGGGGAGACGCGGGTGGACTAGCGCGGCCTCGGTGGACGACCTCGCCCGCCGCGCCGGGACGCGGACGAGTCAGCCCGGCCGACGTCCGGCCACCACGGCGACGGCGGGTCCGCCGCCGAGCCAGCTCCAGCGCACCGACCGCAGGGCGCCGCGGATCCCCCGACCAAGCGGGGTGACCACGGCCTGCAGGACCGGGGATTCGAGGCGGTCGAGGGGCCGGAGTCCGGCTGCTTCGAACCACTCCCGCACCACGTCGGGCGGGTAGCGGCCGTCGTGGGGGGGCGCCTTGTCAGGCGGGGTCTCGGGGCCCCAGGGGGTGGCCACCCTCGCGAGGAGCAGTCCGCCCGGGCGGAGCAGGGCGGCGGCGGCGGCCACGCCCTCTTCCGGGGCGCCGCAGGTCTCCAGGCTGCCGAGGCAGAGCACCAGGTCGGCGCCGGCCGCCCGCACCGGCGGGCGGAGGAGGTTGCCGCGGACGAAGCTGACCCCTTCCAGGCCATCGCGCCGGCGGTTGGACTCGGCGCGTAGGAGCGCGGACATCGCGAGGTCGACGCCGAGGACGGAGCGCCCATCGCGGCCGAGCCACGCGGC
This sequence comes from uncultured Pseudomonadota bacterium, assembly GCA_903921785.1. Classification (GTDB taxonomy): domain Bacteria; phylum Myxococcota_A; class UBA796; order UBA796; family SXON01; genus SXON01. The sequence goes on along the minus strand of CAIXRH010000203.1, from coordinate 7,168 downwards.
GGCGGCGCCGCTGCCGCAGCCGAGGTCCACCATGCGGGCGGTATCGGGGAAGACCCCGTCCACCGCGACGAGCAGCGGGTCGTCCGTCGGGCGAACCCGGTCATCCGCCGGACGATCTTCGTAGAACTGGTGGATCTGCGCGGTCAGCGCGGGGTCTTCCCCCCGCTCGGGCGCGGCGACGTAGATGTCGGGCACGCCGCCGGTCTCCGTCCAGTCGCGGCGGCAGTCACAACGGCCGGTGGCGAGGGGGCGTTCACATTCGGGGCAGGCGAGCACGGCGCGGACGAATACCCGAGGATGGGGCCGCTTGGCAAGCGACAGTCTGGGAACGGGGCTACCGCACGCTGAACTGGTCCGTGTCCACGCCCTCGCCGGGCACGAGCTTCACTCCTCGCTCGTTCACCGCGAGGCGCCAGAGCTGGGCGTGCGCTTCGCGCACGTCGGTCGGGTCGGCGGGGAGACTTGCGCGGGCGAGGAGCGTGGCGGCCGAGGCCGGACCCTCCGCGAGGGCCGCGAGCAGCTTCGGCCGGGCGGCGAGCACCCGGGCGGCGGCCTTCTTTCCTGCCTCCACGCCGGGCTGATGGTAGGCGTTCACGTCGAGGAGCTCGGCGAACAGCCCCACGGCGCGCTCGTAGAGGGCGATGACGGCGCCCAACCGGAACGCGTCGAGCTGCGAGAGGGTGAGGGTGATCGAGGGGTGGCCCGCCTCGGCGAGGGCGCGACGGGTGCCGAGGTAGAGCCCCTGGAGGTAGTCGCCGCAGTCGATGCCGGGCTCCACCTCGGCGGCGCCGTACCAGCCGTCGTCGAGCACCTGCACGAAGGTCACGAAGTGGTCGTCGGGGCCGTCGCGGAGCTGCTGCACGTAGGCGTGCTGGTCGGTGCTGCCCTTGTTGCCGTAGACGGTGAGGCCCACGCAAACGGCGTTGCCCTTGCGGTCGAGCGTCTTGCCCACGGACTCCATCACGAGCTGCTGGAGGTAGCGGCTGAGCAGCACGAGGCGGTCCCGGTACGGGAGCATCACCATCGACCGGGTGTTGCGGCCGCCGCCGGAGAGCTGGAACCACGCCCAGGCGAGGAGCGCCGCCGGGTTCTGCGCGACCACCGGGCGCCGCGTCGCGGCGTCCATCGAGGCGGCCCCCGCGAGCAGCACGTCGACGTCGATGCCCTGGAGGAAGGCGGGCAGGAGCCCCACCGCCGAGGTGACGCTGGTGCGCCCGCCCACCCAGTCCCACATCGGCACCCGGGCCCGCCACGCCGCCGCTTCGTTCCAGAGCACGCTGCCCTCGCCCGTCACGGCGACGGCCTGCGGGGCGAAGGCGATCTCGGCGCGTTCGAAGGCGGCCTTCACCTCGACGAGCGCGTTGCGCGTCTCCGGGGTGCCGCCGCTCTTGGAGATGCAGAGCACGAGGGTCTCGTGGAGATCGAGCTGGGCGATCACCCGGGCGAGCCCGTCGGGATCGGTGTTGTCGAGGAAGCGTACGGCCATGCGGTCGGTGGGCTCGCCCAGGGCGTCCGCGACCAGCTGCGGTCCCAGGGCGGAGCCGCCGATCCCGAGCACGAGCAGGGTGGTGAACTGCCGTTCGGCGTGCAGCGCGGCGGCGAGCGTGCGGCAGGTCTCCCGCACCCGCACGATCTCCGGCCCGTACCCGGCTGGCGCCAGCTCGGGGCTGCGCAGCCAATAGTGGCCGACCTGCCGGCCTTCGTCGGCGTTCGCGACCGCGCCGGCCTCTAGCGCCGCCATCGCAGCGAAGGCCGGAGCGAGGGCTTCAGTGGCTCCCGCGAGCTCGACGCGCGCGTCGGAGAGGTCGAGGGCGAGGCCCAGGTCGAGATCGCGCCAGGTCATCCGAGGCTCCGGGAGGGGCCGCAGCTAACGCGGGAAGCAAACCCGCGGCCTCATGGGTTAGCCGCGCCGCATGTTCGCCCTCCTGCTGAGCCTCCTCGCCCCGTCGTTCGCCGCGCCGTTCGTGGGGCCGCAAGCCTCGCTCACCGACACCAGCAAGCCGACCGCGGTCGCCGGGCTGGCGCCGGTCACCACGGCCAGTGGGCTGATGTACTACGTGCTCCGCGCCGGCGCGGGCGCCGCTCCGCTGCCCGGGCAGACGGTGGGCGTACACTACACCGGGTGGATCGAGGGCGGCGCCAAGTTCGACTCTTCGGTCGATCGCGGCCAGCTCTTCACCTTCCCGGTGGGCGCCGGGCGGGTGATCAAGGGCTGGGACGAGGGCGTGCTCGGCATGCACGTGGGCGAGCTGCGGCAGCTCCACATCCCGGCGGCGCTTGCGTACGGGAAGAAGGGCGCGGGCGGGGCGATCCCGCCAGACGCAAACCTGGTGTTCGACGTGGAGCTGGTCGAGCTGCGCTGAGCTCGGCGGATCGGGCTCCCCGCTCGCCCGGCAAGACGCGGCGCCGGGAAACCCGCCGATGCTCGCTGCACGGGCTCGCTCCGCGTCGCCACGATGTCCGAGCGATCTCCGTCCGGTTCAGACGGGCTGACGGCTACCTTGCCGGCGAAGGCCGATCGTCCGCTCGCCCGCCGGCCTGCCCCGACCGATCCATCGGCGTGGCGAGCGGCAGCCGGTTGAGCTCCGGCGCGGACCGCCGGGAGTCCCACGACTCCCACTTGAGGTTGGTGAGCCGGAACGACACCGCCACGACCCAGCCGAGCCAGAGCGGGCCCGCCACCATGAGCAGCACCCCGCCGAGCGGCGACCACGCCTGGGTCACCACGGGGGCCGTGGCCATCCCGGCGAGGAGCCCGAGGCCGGACATCCACATCGGGAAGTGGTGGTCGCGGGCCATGGCGAAGCTCAGCAGCACGATGCCGACGCCGAGCGCGAGGTTGAACATCGCGTCGAGCACGAGGGCGAGGCCGAGGAGCGTCTGCCCGAGGACCGCCTCGCCGTGGGGGACCGCGGTGACCACCACGAAGGGCAAGAGCGAGCCGAGCACGTTGAGCGCGGCGCCGGTGATCACCAGCGCGCCGCCCGGCCACGCGTAGGGCCCGAGCACGCGAGTGAGCCCGGCCGCCCAGGGAACGAGGAGCAGGACCCCGATGGCGAAGAGCCAGGCGCTCCAGCCCTGTCCGGCGACATGCTGGGTTGCCGCGTAGTACCAGCGATCCAGCCCGCCGGGCTGGTACGCCTGATCAATCCCGGTGAGCGCGAAGACCCCCGCGATGTTGCACACCACGGCGGCGATGCCCGCGCGCGCGGCGATGTGGTTCGGTTCGGCGGGCATCGGTCCTGCTCCCCTGGGAGGTGGAACGGTAGAGTCGGAACGAGGGGATGTCAACCGGGGGGTGGATCGTCCGCCGCGTGGACCGGCAGCGCCGCGGCCAGGACGCGGCCCACGGGGCCCCACCCGGGCCCGGGCACCCCGTCGATCGCCGCGACGGGCGCGAGCTCCTTGAGGGTGCTGGAGACGTACAGTTCGTCCGCAGGACCGGGGAGCACGGGCTCCTCGCGAACGCGGAGGCCGAGCGCCTCGGCGATCGCGAGCAGGGTGGCGCGGGTGACCCCGGCAAGGATGCGCCCACCGGCGGCCGGGGTACACAAAACCCCGCCCCGGACGACCCAGAGGTTGCTCCGGCTGGTCTCGGTCCAGGTGCCGTCGGCGCCGACGAAGAGCAGCTCGTCCACGCCGGCGCGGCGGGCCGCGGCCTCCCACGCGCCGCGGCTGGTGTGTTTCACCCAGCCGGGCAGCGCGGCCGGCGCTTCGAAGTGCAGCGTGGCGAGCCGCACCGGCCTCCCCACCCGGGAGGCGTCGAAGCGGCGGGCCTGCACGACACGGTGGCCGCCGGGCGTGAGCGTGACCAGGAGGGTGGACTCGCCCGGGACCGCCTCCGCCACGGCGTCGAGCTCCGCGGCGAAGGTGACCGGGTCCGGGCAGCGGAGGCCGCACCACCGTGCGCTCTCGTGGAGGCGCTCGAAGTGGGCCTCCACGGCGAAGGGGCGGCCGCGGTAGGTGCGGAGCGCCTCATACACGCCGAGGCCGCCGAGGAGCAGCGGATCGTCCACGGGCAGCGAGGAGGTGAGGGTGCCATCGACGAGCGCGATCATCCACCGCTCCGGCTGAAGTGTTGGTAGTCCTTGGTGCTCTGCCAGGCGCCGCCCCAGCGCCAGCCCACCGCCGAAAACGCCGAGACCGCGGCGTCGCCACCGTGGAGCACACCAGGGTCGGTGCGACTGCGGTCAGCCCACGGGGCGCCGGTCGGCGGGGCCACCCGGGTGGCGCCCTCGCCCCCGCGGACCCACGGGTTCCACAGCGGGTTCACGTCCACGGCGAGGCCGTAGGCGTGCTGCGACAGCTTGGCGGAGTGCGCGATGGTGCGGCAGTTGAAGGCGCTGGTGTTGTTCGCCGCCATGCTGGCGTCGTCGTCGCCGTGGAAGCGCTCGATCGGCTCCATCCGCTCGATGGGGTAGCCGGCGTCCCAGAGGCCGCGGAGGGCGGTGGAGAGGGCGTCGACCGCCTCGGCCCTGACCACGAGCGCGCCGGTCGCGGCGGTCCCGTCCGGGCGGTGGAAGGTGACGTTCAGGCGCCGGAGCCCGTCGAGCGGGACGGGGCACCCCTCGTGCCAGGAGACGCCGACCATGGCGGACTGCTCGGTGGGGGTGAGGGGGCGCGCGACGGCGGCGAAGGACGCCGGGGAAGGGGCCGGCTTCGGCACCGTCGGGGCGACGACGGGCACGGGCGCTGGGGTGGGCGGAAGCGGCCATGGTGTCGCGACAGGAGGTGCCGTGGCGGGCGTCGTCGCGACATCCCGCGTCGCGACCTCCCGCGTCGCGACAGCCTCCGTCGCGACAGGCGGTCCGGCGCAGGCGAGGAGCAGCAGCAGCATCGGCCTACCGGTATCGCGGTGGAGGGTCCATACGACCGGATCGGCCGTCGCGCAGCCGCCGAGATAGTCCCCCGCGACCCGTACCCCGAGGCCCGCGTGCGCTACGCCCCCGTCCTTTCGTCGCTCCTGTTCCTGGCGTGCGCGCCGAAGCCGGCTCCCGTGAACGAAGCGCCGCCGGCGCCCGAGGCGCCCCCCGCCCCGCCGCCGCGGGTGAACCCGCTGCTGGTCAAGAGCACGCTCCCCGAGCAGTACCCGCCGTTCAACCTCGTCCAGGACGGCGACTTCCGCGCGGCCTTCGAGGCGGGCATGGCCGAGCAGCTCGCCGAGGTCCAGGCGATCGACGCCAACCCCGAACCCCCCACGTTCGACAACACCCTCGTCGCGCTGGAGCGCTCCGGGGCCACGCTCACCCGGGTGAGCCACGTCTTCGGGGGCCTCAACGGCTCCAACACCGACGACGAGCTCCAGAAGATCGAGGAGGAGCTGGCGCCCAAGCTGGCCGCCCACGCCGACGCGATCCTCCTCGACGCGAAGCTCTACGCGCGGGTCGACGCGGTGTACGCCCAGCGCGCCACCCTCTCCCTCGACCCCGAGTCCGCCCAGCTCCTCGAGCGGTACCACGCCAACTTCGAGCGGGCGGGGGCGAAGCTCTCCGACGCAGACAAGGCCACGCTCCGCGCGCTCAACAGCGACATCTCCGTGGCCAGCACCGCCTTCCAGCAGCGCACCCGCAAGGCGATGACCGATGGCGGCGTGGTGGTGGACAGCCTCGCCCAGCTCGACGGGCTCTCGGAAGGCGAGATCAGCGCCGCCGTCGAAGCCGCCAAGGAGCGCGGGCTCACCGGGAAGTGGGTCATCACCCTGCAGAACACCACCATCCAGCCGGTGCTCGGGGAGCTCAAGGACCGGGCCCTGCGGGAGAAGATCTTCCGCGCCTCCACCGGCCGCGCCAACGGCGGTGAAGGCGACAACACCGCGCTCCTCGTGAAGCTGGTGGACCTGCGCGCGAAGAAGGCCGCGCTCCTCGGCTACCCCGACTTCGCGAGCTGGGCGCTCACCGACGAGACCGCCCAGAAGCCCCAGAACGTGGACAAGATCCTCGCCGAGCTCAGCGCCTCCGCGCTCACCAAGGCCAAGGCCGAAGCGGCCGATCTCCAGAAGATGATCGACAAGGAGGCCAAGGCGAACAAGACGCCGCGCTTCGAGATCCAGCCGTGGGACTGGGCTTTTTACGCGGAGAAGCAGCGTAAGGCCCAGTTCGACTTCGACGAGGCGGCGGTCAAGCCCTACTTCGAGATGGAGCACGTGCTCAAGGACGGCGTCTTCTACGCCGCGACCCAGCTCTACGGCATCACCTTCGTGGAGCGGAAGGACCTCCCGGTCTACAACCCCTCCGTCCGCACCTTCGAGGTTCGCGACGCCGACGGGTCGCTGGTGGGGCTGTTCCTCGTCGACTGGTTCCAGCGCGAGAACAAGCAGGGCGGCGCGTGGATGATGAACTACGTGGACCAGAGCACCCTGCTCGGGACCCGCCCGGTCATCGCCAACAACCTCAACATCCCTCCGGTGCCCGCGGGCCAGCCGGTGCTGATGACCTTCGACGAGGTGGATACGGCGTTCCACGAGTTCGGACACGCCCTGCACGGCCTCTTCGCCAACACGAAGTACCCGCTGCTCTCCGGCACCGCGACGCCCCCGGACTTCGTGGAGTACCCCTCTCAGTTCAACGAGATGTGGGCGACGGACCCCGCCGTGCTCGAACACTACGCCCGCCATTACCAGACCGGCGAGGCGATGCCGAAGGAGCTCTTCGACAAGGTGATCGCCGCGAAGGAGTTCGGCAGCGGCTACGCGACCTTGGAGTACCTGGAGGCCGCGCAGCTCGACATGGCGTGGCACGAGCTGCCCGTCGGCAAGGCGCCCGCCGCCACCGCGGTGCTCGACTTCGAGGCCGCCGCCCTCAAGAAGGCCGGCAGCACCTTCGCGCCGGTGCCCCCGCGCTACCACAGCCCGTACTTCAACCACATCTTCGCCGGCGGTGGCTACGAAGCGGGGTACTACGCCTACATCTGGTCCGAAGTGCTCGCCCGCGACACCGGCGCCTGGTTCATGGCGCACGGCGGCCTCACGCGCGCCAACGGGGATGCCTTCCGCAAGGGCATCCTCTCCCGGGGCCGCACCAGCGAGCCCAGCGTGCTGTTCAAGGACTTCTACGGGAAGGACCCCGAGGTCGGGCCGCTGCTCGACTACCACGGGCTGCCGAACAAGAAGAAGTAGGCGCGCCGCCCGCGCCGCCCGCGCCGCCCGCGCCGCCCGCGCCGCCCGCGCCGC
>CAIXRH010000202.1 GCA_903921785.1 uncultured Pseudomonadota bacterium | reverse complement strand
GTCAGGACGTTCTACCTTGGCTTCGGCCAGAGCGGCGCGCACGGTCGGCACCAGTTGTTCGGCGTGTGCCCGGGACGCGATCTCGGGGACCACGCCGCCGAATCGGGCGTGCACTTCCTGGCTGTGCACCACGTCGCTCAGCACCTGTGCGCGCGCGCCGGCGAAGCGGACGACCGCTACGGCGGTCTCGTCGCAGCTGGTCTCGATGGCGAGGACGTTCACGCCGCGGGGGTAACCCGGCCGGCGCCGCCCTACGCGCCGGTGTCGGCTTCGCCCGTGTCGGCGGGATCGGCGCCGCCTTCGGCGGTATCGGCGGTGCCGGTTTCACGGGTGCCGGTGTCGCTGGCGCTGGAGCCGCTTGAGCTGCCCGTGTCGCCGGAGTTGGCGCCGCTGTTGCCCTGATCTTGCCCCGGGTCGTCCGCGCCGGTGTCGTCGGAGCCGAGCGTGCCCGAGTCGGTGTCGGACGCGGATTCGGCGGCGCTTGCTTTGAGCAGCGTCCCGGAGCGCCGCTCCGTGGTGTCGATCTGGCTGTCGTGGTTGCCGTCCACAAACAGGGCGGACCCGGAGCGGAGCGCCGCGACCAACGCCGCGTGCTCGGGGCTGCCGGGCTCGATGTCGGTGACGCCGCTGGCGAGGATGGAGGGATCGAGCCAACCCGGCGAGCCGAGCTCCAGCACCAGCGAACCGTCCACCTGGAAGGCGGAGTCGGCCATCACGGAGACGGTGCTGAGGTCCAACCGGCCGGTGACCTCGCGGCCATCGGCCGCGCGAAGGGTCAGCTCCATCGGCGCGGAGGCGCCGAGCGACAGCACACAGAGGGAGTTCATCGGCACGGGGAGCGAGTTCGTGCCCATGAGGTCGATCGCGCCGATATCGGCCACCGAGGCCACCTCGGTCCCGCAGCCCGCGGTGATCTCGCTCACGTGGATCTCGGCGGACTCGACAGTGGCTCCGCTCGGCGGAGCCATGCGCGCCGTCAGGTTCGGGGGGTTGCCGATAGCGATCCCCTCCCGATCCGGAGGATCCACACACGCGAGCAGCGCCAGTACGATCATCCTCGTTCCTCAGGGGGGAGTATAGCCGAAAGTGGGAATAGTTGCAGGTTCACCTGGAGAACCCGCCCGCGAGCCCCCTCCGCGCCGTCGCACAGGTCGAGGAGACGCTCCTGGAACCTGTCGATCTCGCGTTTGAGCGTCGGGAGCAATTCCACAGGGACCGACACGGTGACCGCGGCGAAGTGGCGTTCGGCCTGGGGCATGTCCAGCGCGTCTCGGGCGCGGTCGATCATCCCCAGATGGTAGGCGCGGGCGGCGAGGCCGCGGACCTCGTGAGGCGTCACCAGCGTGGCCTCGGCGGGAACGACCTTGCCGTCCTTTCGCTGGAGCAGCCCGAGCGCGAGCAGTCCGTCGAGCGCTTCGCGGGCTTCGGCCTCGGTCACCTGCGGGCGGAGCTTCTTGGCGATCCACAGGGGGTCGGCTCGGAAGCCCTTGCACGCGGCCAGCTCGCGCACGGCGGCGAAGGTCCACTTGGCGATGGCGTCGAACGCGGCGCCCTCCAGCTGGCCCGCCTCGCGAAAACGCCGGGTAGCCCTAACCTTCTCCCACGCGACGTTGCGCTCGGCGGCGGTCTCGCCTTGGTCGAGGTCCACCAGGGCGTCGAAGAACAACGCTTCGTCGGGACCGAGGCCCATCGCCTTCACGAAGGCGGCGCAGGTGGTCGCCGTGAGGTTGCGTTGGCGGCCGACGATCGCGATGAGCAGGCTGGGCGACGACAGCCCGGCCTTCCGCGCGAACGCTCGGTAGCTGAACCGCGGGTTCACGGTCTTGCGGGCCTCGAACCAGTCGCGAAGGTAGGCGCGGTAGTCGAGGTACGTGTAGAGGTCTGGGGCCGCCACAACCGTAGGATAGCCGAGCGGCGGCGTGCGTGGGCGCTGGTGGCGCGCCAGAGGTGCCCCACATCGAGTACGGCGTGAGTTACCGGTCGGCCCATGGCCAGCTGCTACACCGAATGGAAGGTCCTCCCCCATCGCCCGATCCTGGAACACACGGAGCGACTCTGGACCGTTGAGGGCGTCATGGAGTCCGGAACCAAGCGGATCATGTCGGTGATTCGTCTGGAAGATGGTAGGGTGCTCCTGCATAATGCCATCGCGCTTGACGACGTGGAGATGGCCCGGATCGATGCGCTCGGAGAGGTGGCCGGGATCCTGGTCCCCAACGCGTTTCACCGGATGGACTGCCGGATCATGCAGGCGCGCTACCCCAAGGCGAAGGTCTACGCACCCGCCGGGGCTGCCAAGGCGGTGGCGAAGGCGACGCCGGTGCACGGATCGTACGCGGACGCGCCTCAGGACGCCACGGTTCGGGTCGCGCACCTCCCGGGCATCAAGGATCGGGAGGGGGTCGTGGAGGTACGTGGTCCTACGGGATCCAGCCTGGTGTTCAATGACATGCTCATGAACATCCCGGTGGCAGGATTCCCCATGGACCTGTTCGTCGGTCCATCGGGCCGCCTCTCCATTCCGCGGTTTGCCCGGTGGTGGTTCACCAGTGATGCCCAGGCACTACGTAAGGAGATCGAGCGCCTCGCCGACGCCTTGCCCGCCCGAATCGTGCCCGGTCATGGGGAGATTCTCACTGGCGACGTGTCCGGGCGACTTCGCGGGGCCGCGAGCCTGCTCTAAGTGGACGCACTCATGGTGCGCATCCCCACCCTCAGCGCTCCGGTCCACCGACAACGAGCGCACGGTCGCGCTTCATTCCACGGTCAGCGCTCCGGTGGCGGCTTCCCCGGCAGCGCCGCCGCGGAGTGGACAGCGCCGCCCGCGGGCTCGATCGCCGATAGATGAAATCTACGATTCGTGGCGCCGCGATGCGGTGCGGACCGCGCCCGTCGAGCGGACCGTGATCCCCGCATCGCCCAGATGTACGTTCAACCCGATCAGGCGACGGCGGCGTTGACCGCAAACTTCGGGCGTCCTTCCTGGCCGCGGACCACCTCGGCGCCGACCGCCCGGAGCTTCTCCACCAGCCGCTCGTACCCGCGATCGAGGTGGTACAACCGGAGGATCTCCGTGCGCCCCCCCGCGGCGAGGCCCGCGAGCACCAGCGACGCGGAAGCCCGGAGGTCCGTGGCCATCACGGTCGCGCCGCTCAGGTGCGGCTGGCCGGTGACGGTAGCGAGGTTGCCCTCGATGTGAATCTGCGCGCCGAGGCGCCCAAGCTCCGCCGCGTGCATGAAGCGGTTCTCGAAGATCGTCTCTTTTACCCGGGAGCTTCCCTTGGCGAGCGACAGCAGCGCCATCAGCTGCGCCTGCATGTCGGTAGGGAAGCCGGGGTGCGGGGCGGTCTCCACATCCACCGCGCGGACGCGGCCGTCGGCCCCCGCGCTGACCCAGTCTTCGCCACACTCAATCTGCGCGCCGGCGGTACGGAGCACGTCGAGCACCGGCGCGAGATCGGAGGGTCGAACGCCCTCACAACGCACGTTGCCCTGGGTGATCACCCCGGCGACCAGGTACGTACCGGCCTCGATGCGGTCCGGGAGGATGCGGTGCGCCGTGGGCGGAGGCCGCAGCGTGGGCACGCCGTGCACGACGATGCGGGACGTGCCCGCGCCCTCGATCCGCGCGCCGCAGCCGGAGAGGAACGCAGCGAGGTCCTCCACTTCCGGCTCCGCCGCGGCGTTCTCCAGGACCGTGGTGCCCTCGGCGATCACGGCCGCCATCAGCACGTTCTCGGTCCCGGTGACGGTGACGCAGTCGAACCGGAATTCAGTGCCCCGAAGCTTGTCGACCCGGCCGTGGACGTAGCCACCTTCCAGCTCGAAGCGGCAGCCGAGCGCCTCGAGGCCCTTGAGGTGCTGATCGATCGGGCGCACGCCGATGGCGCAGCCGCCGGGCAGCGAGACGTGGGCTTCGCCGCAGCGTGCGAGCAGCGGACCGAGCGCCAGGACGCTCGCGCGCATCTTTCGGACGAGATCGTACGGCGCTTCGCAGAACGCCACCCGCGAGGTGTCGATCCGCGTGACGTCGCCCACGAGCGACGGGCAGCCGATGCGCCCGAGCAGCGAGAGCATCGACGAGGTGTCCACGAGGTCGGGCACGTTCGCGAGGCGGTGCTCGCCGGGGGCCACGATGGTGCCGATGAGGATGGGGAGGGAGGCGTTCTTGGCGCCAGAGATCGGGACGATGCCGCGGAGGGGGCGGCCGCCGTCGATGAGGAGGGTGTCCATGGCGGGATCCGGAGACGGGGAGGGGAGGCGGGCGGGGTGCGGTTATTCGCCACCCGCCCCGATGTAAAGTCGTTCGCGTAATCCTCGGTCAGCAAGCGGCATGCCAGGGGTCGGAGGGGCTAAAAGGGGTACGGTGCCCTCGATCCGTCTCCGACCCCGCTACCGCGGCGCCGACCTGCGCGATCGTGACCTGACCGAGCTCCGCCTCGAAAGCGAGGACCTCTCCGGTTGCGACCTCCGCGGACTCACGATGGACGGGCGCTCGCTCCGGGGGGCCGACCTGCGCGGCGCCCGCCTCGATGGCGCCTCGCTTCGCGGCGCGGACCTCCGGGACACGCTGCTCGACGGCGCGAGCTTCGCCGAGGTGGACCTCTCGGGCGCCCGCCTCGATCGCTCGACCGGCGCCGAGCTCGTCGCGCCGGGCCTCCGCGCGAACGAGGCCAGCCTGGTGGGCGCCGAGTGGCCCCGGGCGCACCTCCGAGGCGCGCAGCTCGAGGGCGCCGACCTGCGCGGCGCTCGCCTCGACGGCGCCGATCTCGGCGGGGCCACGCTGGATCGGGCGAGCCTCGGTCGCGCGGTCCTCGACGACGCGGAGCTCGGTGCTGCTTCCCTCCGACACGTCCGAGGGCGCTCCCTCGCGCTCCACGGCGCTCGAGGGATCTTCGTGCTCGCCGGCGCCGATCTGCGCCGCGCCGACCTCCGCGCGCTCCCGCTCGCCGAGCTCTCCATCGAGGAGACGAACCTCACCGGCGCCCGGGTGGACGCGGGCTTCGCCCGTCGGCACACCACGCTGCTTTCGTCGCTCGGCTGGACGGCGCCGCCCGGGCGCCGTTTCTTCGCCGCTCTCGTCGCGTTCGCGGTCGCCGCCCCCGGGGTGTGGCGTCGCCTGCCGTTCGCCCGTACGCTCGATGCGTGGCGTCGTCCCGCGGAGGACGAGGACGGCGCGGTCACGCCGCCGTCGCCCGCCTCCGACGCGCGCACGACGTCCCGCGCGGCCCCCGATGGGGACGAGGGGGCGGAGGACGCCGGCGCCGAAGAGGAGTTCGTCCAGCACGCCTTCGAGCGGGATCGCCGCCGTGAAGCCCGGCGATTCGCCCGCGAACGCGCCGCGCGCCTCGCCCGCTCCCTGGCGCGCGTCGAGGCCGGTCCGACGGGGGCGCCCGAGGCTTCGGATCGGGCGCCGATCCAGGCCGCGCGGCGGGAGGCGGCGCGCGCGCCGGAAGCACCAATCTCGGCGGTACCCAGCGAGATCCTCGATGCGTTCCGGGAGCAGGTGGTCCGTCGCGCCACCGAGGAGCGTGCTTCGGCGCTGGTGCGCGACGTCCGCGCACGCACGAGGGTGCGGGACGGGGCCGCCGCCCGGATCGCCCCGGTGCTCGCCGATCGTGAAGCGGAACGGCGGCGCGCCGCCGCCGAGCAGGCCGCACAGGCGTGGCGCGCGCGGCTGGACGCGGTGCAGGTCGCGGAGGCGGCGGCGCGCGCGGCGGAACAGACGCGCCGCGCGGCGGCCGCGGTCGCGGCCGATGAAGCGCAGCAGCGTGCGGAGGTCGCCAGGAAGGAGGCGGAAGAGAGGGCGGCGGCCGCGGAGGTGCGCGCGGCCGAGCTCGCCGCCGAGGAGGCCGCACGACGCCGGATCGAGGAAGCGAAGCGCCTCGAAGAGGCCCGGATTGCGGCGGAGGCACGGGCCGAACAGGAGCGTGTCGCCGAAGCGGCTCGCGTGGCCGACGCGGCGCGCCGCGCCGAAGAAGCCCGACTTGCGGAGGCGGCCCGCGTCGCCGCCGAGCAG
>CAIXRH010000201.1 GCA_903921785.1 uncultured Pseudomonadota bacterium | reverse complement strand
CGCGCCTGGATGTCGAAGTACCGCGGCGCCTGGATGTCCACCCCGGGGATGGAGCTGAAGATCGGCACCAGCACGGCGTCGGCGTAGGAGCGGCGCAACGACTCCCCGGCCCTCGCCCCCGGGTGGGGCGAGGGAGGTTCGGGCCTACGGCCCGCGGGGCGGGCCGGTCGGGATCAGCGCAGATCGTCGACGATGAACTGCGGATCGGCCCGGCCGTTGTAGACGTTGAGCGACGCCTTGCCGAGCACCTCGGTCGCCCCTTGCAGCCAGTCGATCCGGTCGGCGCCGTTCCACCACACGCAGCGCAGGCGCCCGAGGCGGAACCGCACGTGGCGATCCTTCATCGTGGCGACCTCGGTCGGCGTGCCGCGGACGACCAGTCGCGCCGACTCGTTGCCCTTGCCGGTGGGCTCGAGGCGGACGAGGTCGTGGATCAACCGGGCGTCGACCTCGTCGGGGTTCACCACCGCGTCCACCCACTCTTCCGCGATCAAGGCGTCGTCTCCGCCGTGCGCCGCGACGAAGTGGCAGAGGGCGGTGGTCAGCTCCTCCAGGCGGGAGGTGGAGACCGTGAACCCTGCGGCCGCCGCGTGCCCCCCGTGCCGGTGGAGCATCGCCGCCACCGAATCGAGCGCCCGGGTGGCATGGACGTGCGGCACCGAGCGCACGCTGCCGGTCGCCGTCTCCCCCATCACCGAGACCACCGCGACGGGGCGGTTCACCCGCTCGCGCACCTTCGCGGCCACGATCCCGACGACCCCCTTGTGGAAGCCCTCCTCCTCGGTGCCGGAGACCACCACGAAGGCGGGCAGCGGCTCGGGGACGCGGGTGAGCACCAGGTCGACGAGCCGCTCCTGGAGGTCCTGGCGTTCGCGGTTGAGCTCGTCGAGCCGCGCGGCCTGGGAGAGGGCGGCGGCGGGCTCGCGCTCCCGGAGCAGCCGGACGACCGCGCCGGCGTCGTCGATCCGGCCGGCGGCGTTGATGCGGGGGCCGATGCGCCAGCCGAGCGTCTCGGCAGTGATCTCCCCGACGACGGCGCCAGAGACGCTGAGCAGCGCCGCGAGCCCCGCGCCGTGAGGGCCGCGGTTCAGCGCCCGTAGCCCCAGCGTGACGATCGCGCGGTTCTCGGGCGTGGCGAGGTCGACCACATCGGCCACCGTGCCGATCGCCGCGAGCTTGAGCATGGAGTCGAGGAGCTCGTCGCGGCGCGGGTCGTTGGCCAAGAGCGCAGTGGCCAGCTTGAAGGAGACGCCGCACGCGGCCAGCGCCTTGTTCGGGTACGGGCAGCCCGGCTGGGGCGGGCAGATGACCGCCACGGCGTCCATCGGGACGGACTCGCCCGCCGGGAGGTGGTGGTCGCACACGATCACGTCGAGACCGAGGCTCTTGGCCAGGGACACGCTCGCATGGTCGCGCACGCCGATGTCGGCGGTGACCAGGAGCTGCACGCCGTCCGCCGCCGCGCGCTCCACGGCGAGGCGGGAGAGGCCGTAGCCCTCCTTGAAGCGGTCGGGGATGTGGTAGCTGATGCGGGCGCCGCCGAGGCGATCGAGCGCGGCGTGAAGGATGAGGCAGCTCGTGGTGCCGTCCACGTCGTAGTCGGTGACCAGCCGGATCGACTCGCCACGGGTGCGCGCCTGCTCCAGCCGGGCCACGGCGCGGTCCAGGCCGAGGATCTGGTTGGGGTCGAGAAGATCGCCAGGTCCGGCGCGAAAGAACGCCTCGTCGACGCCTCGCGCGGCGAAGACGCGCGCCGCGGCCGGGTGCACCCCCAGGCGCGACGCCAGCGCGGCGACCCTCGCGGGGTCGGCTTCGCGGAGGATCCAACGCCGACCGCCGCGGCTCTCGCGGGCCTCCACGCTCAGCCTGCCGCGAGGAGCCAGCCGAGCCCCACGCCGACGAGCACGCCGATGCCCCCTGCGACGACGGCCGCGCCGACCACCCCGAGCACGCCCGGGCCCTTGGCGGGGAGCGGCGCGGGTGGGGGCGCCGCGACGCGGGCCACCAGCTTGATGGGGTGGAGCCGCCGATCGCCCTCATGGTCGATCACCACGTCCACGTACACGGCGCCGGCCTCAAAGCGGGCGCCGGCAACCCGCTCCACGCGGGCGCCGATCCACCCGGCGGGGTCGACCGCGGCTTCGATCAGCTCCCCGGCACGCGGTGTTTCGGTGGGCGTGGGCGGCGGCGGAGGGAGGACGCGTCCTTGCGGCGCGGTGTTGCCCTTCGCGGGCGGCCGCGCCGTGGGCGGCGCGGGCTTCGGCGGCGGCGCGGCGGGCACGGGTG
>CAIXRH010000200.1 GCA_903921785.1 uncultured Pseudomonadota bacterium | reverse complement strand
GGACGGCGCCGGCGGCGCTGGCGGAGGCTCCGCTGCCCGCGGCGCCGCGGCCCCGAACGGCTGGGCCATGGAGATCGTCGGGCGGGCGGCCCCGGCCGCAGCGGGGCGCCGCTCGACCTGCACCTCGAAGCCCACGCGCTCCTCCCGCGCCACGCCCGACTCCGGCACCGAGACCCCGCGCGAGCGGAGCTCGGCGTCGTGCACGCCGCGCTTGGTGTTGTCGCGAAGGGTCTTGTAGGCGCGGGTGATCTCGACGAAGTTGTCTTCGATCGCCTCCATCCGGTCGGCGGCATCGCGAGAGAAAAATCGATCGGGATGCCACTCGCGCACGGCGGTGCGGTAGGCGGTCTCCACGTCGTCACGCGTGGCACGCTGATCGAGGCCAAGGAGCGCGTACAGCGAGCCTTCCCGCACGAGGCGAGAGAGACGGTCGATCGCCTCGTGCTCGGCGGGGGTGAGCGGCGTCCGGGACATGCGGGCGCGATCATAGCTCGTTCCGACGCCGGGTGAAGCCCAGGTCGGGGCCGCCGTCTCCGCTCCGCCGGGCTCGGGCGCGGCCCGCCCCGCTGCCCTCGCCGGACCGCGCCCCCCCGCCGAGCCGCACCACCGCTTGATTCTCGCAGGCTGACAGACGAAAATGTCTCGCGACTGTGGGCCTTCACGCGCCATAATTCCCACCCGTTCGGCGGGCCGGTTCCCTCCGCGCATGCTACCCTCCCAAGCCCGGCTCCCCCCGGGTGAACGCCGGGATGTCTCCCGGTCGCTTCGCTTTTCCCCTCACGAGGCGCGCGTCCCCTCAACGGAGCGGCAATGACGGCAATCGGCGGCATCCTCCTGGCCATCAGCATCGTCGGCCTGATCTACGGGTTTATCCAGAAGCGGAAGGCGGGCACCATCGCCAACGTCCCGTTCGTCTCCACGGCCGACGCCGCGGCGGGCAAGGGCGCGGGCGAGAAGGGCGCGATCAGCACCTACGGCGCGGTGAACGTCACCACCCCGCTGCTGAGCCCCTGCACCCAGACCCCCTGCCTCTACTACCAGCTGAAGGTCGAGGGCTTCTGGAAGGAAGGCGACGCCAACAAGTCCAAGGACTACGTGAAGGAGGAGGTCGCCGCGGTCTTCACCCTCAACGACGGCAGCGGGGAGGTCCCGGTGGACGCGCGCAAGGGCGTCTCTTCCGACGAGCTCAAGGAGTCGTTCAAGAAGGAGCAGAAAGAAGGCCTCTTCGACGACATCAAGAAGGCCGTGGGCAAGGGCAAGGCCATGGAGTTCGGCTCCTACGGCTTTGAGAACCCCATCGGTAGCAAGGCGGATCGCTTCGTCTGCACCGAGAAGATCATCCCCGTCACCAGCCACCAGTACGTCGCCGGCAAGGCCGCCCAGGGCGTGATCACCCAGGCCGACGGCATGTTCGGCTCGCTGCTGCTCTCCGCCAAGACCCGCGACGAGCTCCTCGGCGCCACCACGGCGTCGGCCCAGAAGGCGATCAAGTTCAGCGGCATCGGCGCCGGCGTGGGCCTCGTGCTCTGGATCATCGGCTCCCTGATGGGCGGCGGCGAGAAGCCCGCGCCCGCCCCGACCCCGGCCGCGCCCCCCGCGGGCGAGATGGCGCCTCCCCCGGCGCCTCCGGTCGACGCCGCGCCTCCCGCGGACCCGAACGCCGCCCCGCCGGCCGACCCGAACGCGCCTCCCCCGGCGCCGCCGCAGTAGTTCCGAGGTTCGCGGCGCCGGAAGGCGCCTCCGCCCCGCCTGGCCCGCCTGACGATCCGTTCGTCGGCGGGCCTTTGCGCGTCCGAAGGGCGAAGCAGCAGGCGCCGAGGGGCTGGCGGCGGTGCGCCGCCTTGCCCCCCAGCCCCGTCGGCGGTCGAGGAGCCACGGCGGGGAGAATGGCTCGGCGGGCGGGGTGGCGCCGGCGACCTTGGTCCTGCCAGGGCTCCGCGCGGGTCGGAGCCTACTCCTCCCGCCGCGCGTGCGGGTGTGCCGCCCGGTAGGCGCGCTGGAGCGTCTCCAGGTCGAGCTGGGTGTACCGCTGGGTGGTGGAGAGGCTGGCGTGGCCGAGCATCTCCTGGATCGCGCGGATGTCCGCCCCGGCGCTGAGCAGGTGGGTGGCGAAGCTGTGGCGGAGGGCGTGCGGGTGGGTGTCGGGCAGGCCCTCCCGGTCGCCGCGCTCGTGGACGATCGTCCACGCGCTCCGGGTGGAGAGCCGCCCGCCGCGCTTGTTGAGGAAGACCGCGCCAGAGTCGCCCCCGCGGAGGGCGAGCCACGTCTCCATCGCGGCGGCCGCCTCCGCCCCGAGCGGCACCACCCGGTCCTTGCCGCCCTTTCCCCGGCGTACCCGCACGAGGCGCTCCGGGAGGTCGACGTCGCCCACATCGAGCCCCACCAGCTCCGAGACGCGCAGGCCGGAGCCGTAGGCGACCTCGAGCAGCGCGCGGTCCCGCGGCGACTCCGGCGCCTCCACGAGGCGGCTGGCTTCGTCGATCTGCAGGACGCGCGGCAGCGGCGGCTTCACCCGGGGCCCGCGCAGGCGCTCGGCAGGGGATCGGGCGACCAGCCCCTCGCGCATCGCCCACCGCCAGAAGCTCTTGAGCGAAGAAATCCGCCGGGCGAGGCTGGACGGGGCGCGGGCGCCGCCGGTGAGCCAGATGCGCAGGTCGGTGGTCGTCGCTTCGAGCACCGACCTCGGGGCCACCGCGGCCGCGAGTCCGCGGAGTTCCGCCTCGTAAGCACGTAGCGTGTGAGGCGACGCGCCGCGCTCCGCACGGAGGTGATCCAGGTAGCGTCCGACCGGGTCGACCATCACCGATCCTTGTATCGCACCGGAGAAAGGGTTTGCCCCTCAGCGGGGCGGTGGGGTATTCGTCGCGCGCCATGCCCAAACCCCTCGTCATCGTCGAGTCGCCGACCAAAAAGAAGACCATCGAGCGCTTCCTCGGGTCCGGGTACATGGTCGAGGCCAGCGTCGGGCACATCCGGGACCTCCCGGAGACCTCCAAGGACATCCCCGACGAAGCCAAGAAGGCCGGCGTGGACCCCGACTTCGCGGTGAACATCGCCGAAGGCTTCAAGCCCTACTACGTCGTGCCTCCGAGCAAGCGGAAGCAGGTCGCCGAGCTCAAGGCGCTTTTGAAAGAGGCCAGCGCCGTCTACCTCGCAACGGACGAAGACCGAGAGGGGGAGAGCATCTCCTGGCACCTCCGCGAGGTGCTCAACCCGAAGGTGCCGGTCCAGCGGATGGTGTTCCACGAGATCACCCCCGAGGCGATCAAGGAGGCGCTGGCGCATCCCCGGCAGATCGACGAGAACCTCGTCGCCGCCCAGGAAACGCGCCGGATCCTCGATCGGCTCTTCGGCTACGCCATCAGCCCGGTGCTGTGGCGGAAGATCCGCGGCGCCCGCAGCGCCGGCCGGGTGCAGACCCCGGCGGTGAAGCTCCTGGTCGACCGTGAGCGCGCCCGCTTGGCCTTCCGCTCCGCCACCTGGTGGGACGTGGAGGGGGTCTTCGGCGCCGAGGGCGGGCTGGTGCCCGCGAACCTCTTGTCCGTGGGCGGTCGCCGTGTGGCCCGCGGCAAGGACTTCGACGAGACCACCGGCAAGCTCGCGGACGCCAAGGCGCTCCTGCTCGACGAAGCGGCCGCCCGCGCCCTCGTCGCGCGGCTCACCGGCCGCGCCGCGAAGGTGAACTCGGTCGAGTCCAAGCCGTGGCGCGAGCGCCCGTTCCCGCCGTTCACCACCAGCACGCTCCAGCAGGAGGCCAACCGGAAGCTCCGGTGGACCGCCAAGCACACCATGCGCGTGGCCCAGGGCCTCTACGAACGCGGCTGGATCACCTACATGCGTACGGACAGCGTGGCGCTCTCCGACCAGGCGATCTCCGCGGCCCGCAGCCTCATCAGCGCCCAGTACGGCGTGAGCTACCTGCCGAGCGAGCCCCGCCGGTACAAGAGCACCGCCAAGAACGCCCAGGAGGCCCACGAGGCGATCCGCCCCGCCGGCACCAGCTTCCACTCGCTCGAAGACGCCAAGCGCCAGCTCGACCACGACGAAGCCCGCCTCTACGAGCTGGTGTGGAAGCGCACCGTGGCCTGCCAGATGGCCGACGCCACCGGGCAGCAGGTGAACGTGGAGCTCCAGGTGGAGGACGCCCGCTTCGGCGCGAGCGGCCGTACCGTCACCTTCCCCGGCTACCGCCGGGCGTACGTCGAGGGCTCCGACGATCCGGACGCCGAGCTGGCCGACCAGGAGCGGCTGCTCCCGAACGTGGCCGTCGGGCAGTCCCTCGAGACCCGCTCGCTCACCCCCCGCGGCCACACCACCCAGCCGCCGGCGCGCCTCACGGAGGCCACGCTGGTGAAGGAGCTGGAGCGGCTCGGCATCGGCCGCCCGAGCACCTACGCCGGGATCATCGAGCTCATCCTCGACCGCGGCTACGCCTTCAAGCGGGCCAACGCCCTCATCCCCACGCACCTCGCCATGCTGCTCATCAACTTCATGGACGCGCAGCTCACCCAGGTCGCCAGCTACGACTTCACCGCCCGCGTGGAGGACGACCTCGACCTCATCGCGCTCGGCAAGGGCGACCGCGCCACCTTCCTCACCAACTTCTACCTCTCCGAGCGCGGCCTGAAGGCCCAGCTCGCCGAGGCCCTCGCCGCCGACAGCACCCCGCTGTACCGCCTGCCCATCGCCGGGGACGACCCCGGCGAGCTGCACGTGCGGGTCGGCCAGTTCGGCCCCTACGTCACCGACAACCAGGGTGGCACCGCCAACATCCCCCCGGAGACCGCGCCCGACGAGGTCACGGTGGAGTGGGCGAAGGCCGCGCTGCTCAAGAAGGCGGCGGGTCCGGCCACGCTGGGCAAGAATGCAGAGGGCACCTCGGTCTTCGTGCTCGACGGCCGCTTCGGCCCCTACGTGCAGCTCGGCGAAGCCGCCGGCAAGGAGAAGCCGCCGCGCGCGTCGCTCCTCCCCGGCATGACGCCCCGCACCCTCACCCTCGAGGACGCCCTCGGCCTGCTCTCGCTGCCCCGCGCCCTCGGCAAGGACGCCTCCGGCACCGAGGTGACGGCGAGCAACGGTCGGTTCGGCCCGTATGTGCGCCGCGGCGAAGCCACGCGCAACGTGCCCGCCGAGATGAGCGTGCTCACCATCACGTTGGAGCAGGCGGTGCACCTGCTGGAGCAGCCCAGCGGCCGCGCGGCCACCTCCCGGGCGCGCCCCTCCGCGCTGCGCGAGCTCGGGGTCGACCCGGTGAGCAAGGCCCCGATCAAGCTGATGGACGGCCGCTTCGGCGCCTACGTCACCGACGGGGAGACCAACGCCACCGTGCCCAAGGGCGTGTCGGTGGAGGCGCTCACCGAGGCCGAGGCGGTGGAGCTGCTGGCGCGGCGCCGCGAGCTGGGCCCGTCCAAGGGCCGGCGCGGGCGCCCGGTGCGGCGCGGCGGGGCCGCG
>CAIXRH010000199.1 GCA_903921785.1 uncultured Pseudomonadota bacterium | reverse complement strand
GCGGCGCGCCCGCGGCCGCCGACACTCCCGCGGCGGCCGCCGCCGCCGTCACCCCGCTCACCCCCCACCCCGACACCGTCGGGCTCCCCGCCGCCCCGTCGCTCGCCCTGTTCGGGCTCCCCCTCGGCACGGCGAGCCCCACCGACGTCGACGCGTGGTTCGCGTCCCGGAAGCTCGCGTGCGCCCCCGCCCCCGCCCTCCGTCGCGCCACCGTCCGGTACGAGTGCACCGCCGGCCTCGCCGACGCGTTCCCGGAGCGCGTCACCCACGGCAAGCTCACGACGCTGCTGCTCTCGCGC
Source organism: uncultured Pseudomonadota bacterium (assembly GCA_903921785.1). Taxonomy (GTDB): domain Bacteria; phylum Myxococcota_A; class UBA796; order UBA796; family SXON01; genus SXON01. The sequence continues at coordinate 154,893 of CAIXRH010000199.1, read as the reverse complement.
ACCGACACCGGGCCGATCCACTACCTCTCGCTCGTCCGCCAGTACTCGGTGCCGACGGACGCAGCGGAGGAGTACACGGCGACCCTCGGCGAGCTCACCGCCCGCTACGCCGCGCCGGCCAAGGATCGCCCCCTCGATCCGGCGAAGCTCGCCGGGGTCCTCGCCCGGGCTGGCGCCGAGTGGCACTTCGCGGACCTCGACGTGAGCCTGAGCCTCTTCAAGGGCGCCTCGGGCACGCTCTCGCTCACCGAGGTCTACGCGATCCCCGGGATCGAGGAGGCCGTGGGGGCCCGGGCTGGGTCGCGCGGGCATGGCGACGCGCCGGAGCACCCGTCGGGTTGGAATCCGCACGTGATCGAGTCAGCCGACCGCGCCACCCGCTGATTCTTTTCGCCTGTCGGGGAGCGTGTCGATCCGTTTCGCCCGCCCGCCCGTAGACGCCCCAGACCCCTCGAAGGAGACCCCCATGTCCATCCGCGCCCTCGCGCCCTGCTTCAGCCTCGCCCTCCTCCTCGCCGGCTGCGCCACCGACACCCCCACCGACACCGGCGATCACGGCTCCGTCGACACCGACACCGCGGACACCACCGACACGGTGGACACCTCCGAGACCGGCGACACGATGGACACGGGCGACACGGACACGGGCGACACCGACACCGGCACCGCGTCGCTCTACGACCAGCTCGGCGGCGCCGCCGCGATCTCCGCCGTGGTCGACGAGTTCGTCGCCCAGGTCGCCGCCGATCCCCAGATCAACTTCTTCTTCGCCGACACCGACATCGACGCCCTGAAGGGCAGCCTCCGCGACCAGCTCTGCGCGGCGACGGGCGGCCCGTGCACCTACACCGGCGGCACGATGGTCGAGGTCCACAAGGACATGGCGATCACCAACGCGCAGTTTGACGCGTTGGTCGCCGACCTCCTCAAGGCGCTCGACAACCTCGGCGTGCCCTACGCCCTCGACGGCAGCCAGCCCATTGATCCGCTGCTCGTCGCCCTCGTCGGCATGCGCGCCGACATCGTCACCGACGCGGACGGCAGCGCCGTGCAGTTCAACCAGATCGGCGGCTACGCCGGCGTCTCCGCGGTGGTCGACGCCTTCCTCGCCCGCGTGGTCGTGGACAGCCGCGTGAACTGGTTCTTCGCGGACACCGACACCGCGGTGCTCCGCACCCGCCTCATCGAGCAGGTCTGCTCCGCGACGGGCGGCTACTGCACCTACCACGGCGGCTCCATGGTGGACGTCCACAAGGACATGGCCATCACCGACGCCCAGTTCAACGCGGTGGTCGAGGACCTCCTCCTCGGCCTCGACGACGTCGGCGTCCCCTACGCCCTCGACGGCAGCCAGCCCATCGACAGCCTGCTCCTCGCGCTCGTGGGCATGCAGCCCGACATCGTCACCGACGCCGCGGGCAGCGCGGTGTACTTCAACCAGCTCGGCGGCCACGCCGCCGTGCAGGCGGTGGTGGACCAGCTCCTCACGAACGTGGCCGGAGACGCCCGCATCAACGGCTTCTTCGCCAGCACCGATCTCGCGCGGCTCAACGGGCTGCTCGTGGAGCAGGTCTGCGACGCCACCGGCGGCTACTGCACCTACAGCGGCAAGTCGATGCTCGACGCGCACACCGGCATGGGCCTCACCGACGCCGACTTCGACGCGATGGCCGAGGACCTCGTGTCCGCCCTCGACACCCTCGGCGTCCCCCACAGCGAGACCCTCGACGGCTCGCAGGTCGGCGACACGCTGCTGAACACCGTCCTCGGGATGCGCGGCGACATCGTCGGGCACTGAGCCGCGGCCCGCGGCGCGGGCGGCCCGCTACGGCGTGGGCTGCCCGCTGCCGCCCCGGCGGAACAAGCTGAGGTAGGTCCACGAGTCGCGGACCATCTGGTCGCTCCAGTGGCTGAACTCGCCGCGGGTCTCCTCGGCGGTCACCGTCGCGGTGCGCTTCCAGTCGTCGAGCCCCTGCACCTGGTTGCGCAGGCCGCTGGCGGCGCGGGTGCTCCCGGGGTTCGCGTAGGCGTCCCCGCGGCTGGCCGCGGAGTAGTCCGAGCGGGCCTTGCCGTACGGGTCGTCGATGGTGAGGCCATCGGCCTCCACCGCCTGTACGGCCACGATGTGGGTGCCGCTTTTCCCGGCGCCCTTGTGGCGGATGCTGAGCATCGCGGCGCCGCCTTCGTCCAGCACTTCGCGCAGCGTCACCTTGGCGCGCGTCCAGCCGACGCTCGCGTCGATCCGCTCGGTGGTCGGCTTCGCGGCCTTGGTGTGGGTGCCGGAGCCGTCGTGCACCGCGCTGACCAGGGTCGCGGGGTTGTTGCCGGCGTTGACGGTCGTTCAGTCGATGTGCAGGAGGTCCATCAAAAGCAGCGCGAGGTCGTCGATCCCGGCGTTGTCCTTGAACTCGCCCGCCCAGGCCTGGAGCTGCGGGTCGTTGGAGGTGCGCCCGCGGGGGCGCTGGTAGCCCGCGCCGCGCTGGTTCTCGCCGCGGAGGTATTGGAGCACGCGGCTCTTCCACGCGTTGTCCGCGAGCTTCACGCAGCTCGGGTCGAACTCCGCGAGCTGGCGCTTCTGTTCGTCCGCGGGCACCTTGCGCGCCTTGAGGTCGGCCTCCACCTGGGCCCGCTTGAGCCTGGCCTCGATGGTGTGGATCAGGTCGTCTCGCGTGTAGCCGAGCCGCTCGAGCACCATCGCGAGGCTGGTGCCGTTGCATGTCGCCTCGGGCGCGGCGAGGTTGTTCGACTGGGTCTGGTAGCCGTTGACGCCGTAGTCCGCGGGCTCTCGGCCGACGTCCTTGAGCTTGCCCAGGTCCCCCGCCCAGGGCACTTCCGGCGTGGGGGAGGGGTTGTCCAGGCCCCACGGGCCGTCCGGCTGGAACCGCGGCGACGCGCCCGAGCCGCCGGCCATCTTCAGCAGCATCCTCGACGGCTGGATCCACGCCGGAGGGAACGGCGCAGCCGGGTAGCCGCCCTGGTCTCCCTCCGGGTATTTCGGGAGCCGATCCAGCTCCACCGGCTCACCCACGAGGATCGCGAAGTGGACCTCCGTGGCCTGCCCGATCACCGCCCGCGCCCGTTTGGCGACCAGCTCCGGGTCCTCGAGGAGCATCAGCTCCCCCACGACGTCCCACAGGCGGGTGGCGTACGCGTCGATGAGCTGGCTCCGGGCGTCCTGCGCAGGCAGGGCCACCGGGTCGGCGGTGCCGAGGGAGTCCTGGGCGGCCGCGTTGCCTCGCTGCGCGGTTCGACCGCCGGTGCGACCGGAGGTGAGGGTGGAGCTGGGCGCAGCAGGCGCCACAGCGGGCGCGGACTGACGGGTCTGGGCGGCCATGGGAAAAGCGTACCACACGCACGATTCGGAACCGCGCGCCGGCGCCGCTGTCCACGGCGAGACCCCCCCGGAGCCGCCATGTTCGCCCTCCTCCTCGCGTGCGCCGATCCCCAGCTCATCGACGCGCCCGCGGGCGTCGCCGTGTCGGCGCCCACCTTCGCCGCGCTCGCCGCGGAGCACGTCGACGACCTCGCCGAGCGTACGCACGTCGAGCGTACGGGCGCCCTCCGGTTCGCGGACGCGGGCCCGGTCGCGGGCGGCGGGGACGGCGACGACCGTTGGGACATCCTCCCGGTCGTGGAGGCGGACAGCGGCGTGCGCGTCGCCGTCGAGGCGGACGGCGTGCGGCTCCTGCCCTGGCTCGACCGGGAGGATCTGCGCATCGCCCTCGCGGAGACCACCTGGATCGGCGCCGACGGCCACCGCGTGGCCCCGGGTGAGCCCGGCGTGCAGCTCCGTGGCGGCGTACTCCCTGACCTCTCGGGCGACGAGCCCCGGGTCCACGCGAGCGACCACTCGGTCGGCTTCTCCCTTCCGGTGAACGACGGCCTGCTCGACGAGGTCTACGTGGAGACCGCGTTGGATCGCCTGCCCGCGCCGGAGACCTTCGTCCTCGGAGAGACGACGGTCACCGACGCCGCCGGCGTGGAGATCGCGAGGTCGACGCCGGGCGCGCTGCCTTGGGCCGTCCACGAGGTGCGGCGCTCCGGCGACCGGGTGCTTGTGGAGGGCGGCGCCGGCCGGACGTGGGGCGAGGGGACCACCGGGCTCGTGCGCGGCTGGGTCCTCGCGGCGTCGCTCGGCGAGCCGGACACGCTCTACGGCTTCGGCGGCTGCTGTTGCTGCGGCGGCTTCGGCCGCCATGGCTGGGGCACCTCCGGCCCGAACGTCACGCTCGCCCCCGACCAGCTCCTCTACGACGCCCCCGACGGCGACGTCGTCGGCGTGGTCACCCGGCCCACCACCCGCGGCATCGACCGCGAAGCCGGCGATCTCCCTGGCTGGACGCCGCTCTCCACCTGGACCAACTGGGGCTCGCTCACGGTGTGGGTGGCCGACGCCGGACCGACGCTCCCGGAGGTCGTCGCGCCGGACGACGCCACGCCCGCCTCCCACGCCGTGTTCGCGGCCGCCGAGGCCGAGCGCCGGGCGAAAGAAGAGGCGTTGGAATTGGCGCTCGACCGCGCCACCGCGCAGGACGACCGGGAGGGGATGCTGCGCGAGTACCTGGAGCTGCTCGGCGAAGAGTAGGTCGCGCCGCGGCGCGGCGTTGCCGCGGTCGACCCCGAATTCCACCACGGAGCGCGCAGAGGGCACGGAGGAATACAGGAGAAAAAACCTCGTCGTCTGTGTCCTCTGTGCCCTCCGTGGTTCTTCTGGCTGTCTGCATCGACCTCGGCTCCGACGAGTCGACATCGAGGGGCTGGTGGTCGGGGACGGTCCTTCCCCCCGGCCCGCGTCGGTGGTCGAGGAGCCGGGTTCGGCGAGAATGGCGAGACCGGAGCCCGGCTCCCGCCGAGCGCCGCGGCGGCGCCGCCAACGGTTGTCCTGGCTCGCGACGGTTTAGGAGGGCCGGGAGGGGGGACCACGTAGGACCGGACCGGAGGCTTGAGCGTGTCGCGGTGACGGAGGGGCGACGAGCCGGGAGGCGCTCAGCCGCGCTCCAGCCCGAGCCGGAGGTCGTCCCCGACGCGATCCACGGCGTCGAACCGGAAGCTGGGCGCCTTGGCCAACGGGTAGCCCTCGCCGCCGACGAAGCCGGGGCCGCCCGCGAGCACCCGCGCGTTGACGAAGAGCTCGATGCGGTCGCCGAGGCCGGCGTCGAGGAAGCTGCGGTGCACCTGCGCGCCGCCGTCCACCAGCACGCGGTGGAGGCCGCGCGCGGCGAGATCGCGGGCGACGGCGCGGATGTCCACCCCGCGGTCGGTGCGGGGGACGCGGATCACCTTGGCGCGGAGGCCGGGATCGACGGCGTCTTCCGCGCAGTAGACCAGCGCGGTGCCGCGGCGCAGCACCACGGCCTCCGGCGGCGTGCGCAGGCGTGAGTCGAGGATGACCGGCACCGCATCCCGCCCGCCCGGAATCCGGGTGGTGAGCTCGGGATCGTCGGCCAGCACGGTGCCGACGCCGACGAGGATCGCGTCGTGCTGGTCGCGGAGGCGATGCGAGAGCTCACGGGCGGCCGGGCCGGTGATCCAGCGGGCCTCGCCGTAGGCGCTGGCGATGCGCCCGTCGAGGGTGATCGCCGCCTTCAAGGTGATCTCGGGGAGCCCGTCGGTGTGGGCGCGGATGAAGCCGAGCATCAGCCGGCGGCACTCCGCCTCGCGCACCCCGACCTCCACCTCCACGCCCGCCGCCCGGAGCTGGGCGATGCCCTTGCCGGCGACGAGCGGGAACGGGTCCACCGTGCCGACCACCACCCGCGCCACCCCCGCCTTGAGGATCGCGTCGGTGCACGGCGGCGTGCGCCCGTGGTGGCAGCAGGGCTCCAGCGTGACGTACATCGTGGCGCCCGCGATGGAGACGCCCGCGCGTGCGGCGGCCGCCAACGCGTGCGGTTCGGCGTGCGCCTGGCCGGGCGGCTGCGTCCACCCCTCGGCGACGACCACGCCGTCCTTCACGATCACCGCGCCCACCGGCGGGTTCGGCGCCGTGCGGCCCAGCGCGCGCCGCGCCAGGTCCAGGGCGAGGCCCATGAACCGCTCGTCGTGGTTCACGGCGTGGGCTCCCGCTCCAGGAGCGGGCGGAGGACCTCCAGGAAGTCCGCCGGGGTGGTGATCTCGTGGTACACGCTGGCAAAACGCAGGTAGGCCACGTCGTCGAGCTTGCGGAGCTCGACCAGCGCGAGGTCGCCGACCTCGCGGGTGGCCACGTCGCCCTGCCGCTTCGCGAGCTCGCGCTCCACGCGGGCACACGCCGCGTCGAGCTGCTCTTCGCTCACCGGGCGCTTCCGGCAGGCCAGACGGAGGCCGCTCAGGAGCTTGTCCCGGTTGAAGTGTTGTTTCCGGCCGTCGCGTTTCACCACGTCGGGCAGGCGGAACTCCACCCGCTCAAACGTGGTGAACCGGTGGCTGCACGCCTGGCACTCCCGCCGACGCCGGATGCTGTCGACCGCCTCGCGGCTGTCGACCACACGGGTGTCGGGGTTCTGACAGCTCGGGCAGTCCATTCCGGGGCGATCGTCCCTGGTGCGGGGGAAGGGGCGCCGCGAGGGCGCCCCCGCCGCGGGCTAGAGGAGCTCGGTGCTCGCGAAGAAGTACGCGATCTCGCGGGCGGCGCTGGCCGGCGAGTCGGAGCCGTGCACCGCGTTCTCGCCGACGGAGGCGGCGTAGAGCTTGCGGAGGGTGCCCTCGGCGGCGTTCGCGGGGTTGGTGGCGCCCATGATCGTGCGGTAGCGGGCGATCGCGTCGTCGCCTTCGAGGGCCATCACGACCACCGGGCCGCTGCACATGAAGGTGACCAGCTCGTCGAAGAAGCCGCGGCCCTTGTGCTCGGCGTAGAAGCCTTCGGCCATGCGGCGATCGAGCTGGATCTTCTTGGCGGCCGCGATGCGGAGGCCTTCCTTCTCCAGGCGGGAGATGATGGCGCCGATGTACTGGGCCTTCACGGCGTCGGGCTTGATGATCGAGAGGGTGCGTTCCATAGGGGCTCCTGAGACGGGGGCGGCGTCTATCGCGCGGGGGCGGGGGAGGCCAGCGCGCGGCGGCGCGCGGCGCACCTCGCGGCCGCACCCGGCGGCGCCGCAGTTGCTCTCCCAATTCTGGGGGCCGGGGGTTGCCGGGAGCGCCCGCCGGGGTCTAAGGGGCGCCCCTCCCTGGAGTCTCCGTGCGCTTCGTCTTCGCCCTGCTGTTCGCCTCCGCCTGCTCCGTCTCGGTCGATTCCAATGGCGCTGGAGGCTGCGCCGCGGGGGAGTGCGCCTGCGCGGACAACGAGTCGTGCGACCTCGACTGCACGGGCGTCAACAGCTGCGCGGCCCAGTGCGGGACCGACGCCACCTGCAACGTCGACTGCGCCGACGCCAACCAGTGTGCCGTCTCCTGCCAGGACGCCGCGAGCTGCGACGTGGACTGTGGCTCGGCCACCTCGTGCGCCGTCAGCTGCCCGGGCACCTGCACGGTGGAGAACTGCTCGCTGTCCGAAGGCTGCGCGCTCACCTGCGCGGGCGGCGTCGCGCCGACCTTCTCCGGCACGACGGCGACCTGCCCCTAGGTCCCGTCAGTCCGCCCACTCGCCGGGCATGAGCGCCCGCACGCCGCGCTCCGCCCGCGCCACCCGCTCGATGAGCGGGCGGTGCCGGTCGAGGTCTGCCGGCTCCTTGATCGCGATGAACCGGCAATCGGCACCGGTGCGCGGCACCTCCACGAAGCGCGACGGCGCGAACGCGGTGAGCTCGCCGACGAGGCGCTCGAACTGGATGACGGGCGCGCCGTCGACCTTCTTCTCCACCCGGTAGTAGGGCAGCTCGTAGGCGCGGTCCAGCGTGGCCGCGTCGAAGATCAGGGTGTTGGTGTTGAACACCCCGATCGTCCCCTGGTCGAAGGGCTTGGGGAAGCGGAAGCCCTCGATGATCTGGGGCACGCCGTCCAGCACCGCCGGGGCGCCGCCCGCGTCCCCCGGGTCCTTCCGCACCGTCTCCACGGTGATGGCCCCGCCGAGCTCGTGGTGGAGCGCGACGAGCGCGGGGTCCACGGTCGCGCCGAGGTTGTCGACGTTGGACATCAGAAGCGTGGTGCCCCCGGCCTCCCGGAATCGCCGGAGGAACCCGCTGCCGCGGAGCGCGTCGGGGAGGTCGCCGTGGCCAGTGGCGTAGGGGGAGAGGGTGCCCGCGCGGTCGCGGAAGAGCTCGCCCGCCGGGGTGAGCCGGAGCGCAACCCGCTGAGGGAAGACGTCGATCGGGCCGTGGGCGTGCAGAGCGCGCTCCTCGATGTGCCCGAGGAGGCGATCGTGGGTGGCGAAGCTCGACATCACGAACGTGGGGATCGCGGCGCCGGCGTGGCGGGCCACCGCGTCGACGTCGGCCTTGCGCAGCTCCAGGAAGGTCCGGTCGCCGAGGACCGGCACCACCGCCTTGACGACGCCGCCGAATCGGGTGGCCATGCCGCCGGCGAGGATGATGACGCCGACGCGGCCGGCGCGGATGAGCGCCAGGCCCGCCTCCCGGAGCCGTTCGCGCTCCGGCGTGCCCAGCGCCGGGAGCTTCGCCAGCGCGTCGTCGGGGAGGGGGGTGAGGGCGCCGCGTACGGCGTTGTCGGAGACCGCAACGGCAGAGGCGGAGAATCGCTGCTGCACGGTCGGGTCGAAGCCGAAGGGGGTGAGCGCGGCGACCGCGGAGTCCAGGTCGGAGAGCATCATGTAGAACCCCTATCGGGGTGTGGCGCTCATCGCGATACGCTACCCCATGCCGACGAACGATCCCATCCGCCGCTGGGGCCTCGCGCTCGGGGCGGTGCTCACCGAGCTGAACAAGGCGCACCACAACGAGCTCGGGGGCTGGGGCCCGGGGGACCACACGGTCGGCTGGTGCCGGAAGGTGCTCAAGGACTTCTGGGGGGTGGAGGACCGCGCGTCGTTCGAGGGCGCACTTCGTTTTTTGTGGAGCACCGGGCATCGCACCGAGGCGTTGGCGGTCCTGGCCGAGCTGCCGGAGAACGGCAACGACGACTCCTTCCGCCAGTCCCTCGCCCGCAGGCACCGGAAGGACCTGGAGGGGAGGGGGCTCCTCGCCTGGGACCTCGGGCGCTTCGTCGCGGTCGTCGGCTGGGGGAGCTGGGCCGGGTACATCTCGGAGCCGGAGGCGTGGCGGTACGTCCACGGCGCCGCCACCTGGGCGCAGCGGCGGTACCGGAGCTGGGAAGACTTCGGGCGGGCCTACGAGCTCGGCCGGCTCTGGTGGGCCGAAGAAGAAGACGCCCGCATGGGCCCGCTCATCGACAAGCTGTTGAAGGACCCCGCGAGCCCCTGGGTGGCGCTCGCGTGGGGTTACCCGCTGGGCGCGGCGCCGGCCGCCCCCGCGCCGCGCCGGATCAAGCGGACGAACTGCCGGAGCTGCGGCGCGCCCAAGCAGCTCCCCCCGCTCACCGGGTGGGTCTACTGTGATCATTGCGGGGAGCTCACCGACTGGGACTTCCGCACCGCCTGCTCCACGCCGGGCTCCATGCTCCCCGGCCCGGCGTACGAGGCCGTGCTCCGCGGGGTCACGCCCCGCATCGACGCCGCGCGGGCCGCGAAGGACCCGGGCGCGATGCGCGCCGCCCAGATCGAGCTGTTCACCGCGTGGGCCGAAGCCTGTCCGGCGGCGCTCCCGCCCCGGGCGAAGCAGCCGGAGTACCGGGCTCGCTACGTGAAGTGGCTGGCCGAAGCGGCGGTCTGGTCCGAGCTCGACGGCGCGTGGCTCGCCGCCAAGGACACCGTTGCGAAGCGCACGGGCGGCATCCGCTTCACCGGCGATCCCCGCAAGCCCAAGGTGGCGAGCGAGCCGTTCTGGTCGCTCACCGAGGCCGTGGAGCAGCAGATCGCCCGCGGCTCGCAGCTCTACCGGGAGAACGGCGTGGTGGACCTCCACCCCGACGGCATCCCTGAGTCGCTCCAGCAACAGCTCACGTGGTCCGTGTACGCCCAGGGCTGGGTGCCGATGCTCGCCGACGCCGACGCGCAGAAGCTCCTCGAACGCTCCGGCCTCGCCGGCGACTACGACGTGCTCCCCGACGTCGAGACCCGCCTCCACAAGTGTGCGTGCTGCAACGCCGAGCTGCGCACCGTCCGCGGCGCCACCTGCGTGGTGTGCGAAGCCTGCGGCACCCGGGTGGACGTCGGCCACGACGACGTGCAGTGCCAGCAGTGCGGCAACGCCTTCGCCTTCCCGATGGACGCCGCGCGGGCGAAGTGCCCGGCGTGCGAGGCGATGTTGTCGCGGATCTAGGCCCCTCGGGCACGCGCCCGCCCCGAGCAGGCGGCGCCGCCGCCGCCCTCCCGGATGGCCATGCCCGCCGTTCGGCCGATCAGAAGCCGGAGACCTTCGCCCCGCCGAGGTGCTGCACGTCGCCCTCCACCTTCACGCCGGACGCCGTGACCGTGGAGTTCCCCAGGGCGCTCACCGCGTGCTCGGAGCCGGAGAGGTGGCCGCCGTTGACGGTGATCACCGCGTTGCCGCCCGCAGAGATGGCGGTCCCGGCGGTGATGTCCACGTTCTCGAGCGTGAGCACGCAGTTGGCGCCGGCGGTGATCGCCGTCTCGCCGGGGAGGGAGGCGGTGACGTTGCTGATCGTCACGTTGCCGTTGGCGGGGCAGGTGTAGGGCGCCTTGCCGTCCCAGCCTGCGTCGCCGGTGGCGCCGGTGGGGCCCGCGCCGGGGAACCACACCTGCCAGGCCACGAAGCCGCCGATCGCCAGGAAGCCGAGGAGGATGAGGCCGCCGATCACCACCGAGCCGACGCAGCCCCAGATCCACCCGCTGACGGTGCGTTCCGCCTTGTTCTTGAGGTCCTTCTCCAGGCGGCTCGTGTCCACGCCGACGCCGCCGCGGCTCATGTCCACCGACACGCCGCCCACCTTCACGCGCACCCCGACGTTCGCCGCCTTGTTCGCGAAGGAGTTCTTCATCGCGGTCATCGGGTCGGGCGGGAGGGCCGGCGCGGGCGGGCCCGGGAAGCCGAGGCTCTCGCTGTGGGCGAGGGGGTCCACCCCCACGGGGACGGCCACCTCCGCCATCGCGGGGTGCGTGAAGAGGCGATCACACCGGTTGCAGCGGGCGTGATTGGCGGCGGGGGAGAGCTCGAGGGCTCCGGCGCAGGCGGGGCAGTTCACGGCGCACCGAGGGAGGCCGGCAGCGTATCCCAGCGATGCGGGAGCGGCGTACGCTCAGGGTCGGGGCTGCGCGCGTTTCTGCGTATTGAGCCACTGGTCGAGGGCGGCCGCGAATTCTCGTTTGGCCCGTTCGTCGAACCCGGCGGGGCCGCCGCCCTCCACGAGGCCCGAGGCGCGTGCCTCGGTGAAGAAGTCGCGGAGGCTCAGCTTCTCGCCCATGTTGCTCGGCGTGAACCGCTCGCCGCGCGGGCTCACCACCACCACGCCCTTGGCGACGAGCTCGGCGGCCAGCGGCACGTCCGAGGTCACGACGAGCTCGCCCGGGCTCGCGTTCGCGACGAGCCAGTCGTCTGCCACGTCGAGCCCGTGCTTCACCACGACGGTGCGGATGTAGGCGCTGCGTGGAACGGTGAGCGGGCGGTTGGCGACGATCGTGACCTCGATCGCGCCGCGCTCCACTGCGCGCCACACGATCTCCTTGATCACCCGGGGGCAGCCGTCGCCGTCGAGCCACACGCGGGGGCGGACGGGGAGGTCGAGGCGCGGAGGGGCGGCGTTCTCGGGGGCTTTCACGGGAACGGACCTGGCGGGCGCGGCCGGTACCGGGAGGTCGCCCGCGCCGGCGGTGCCGGCGGGCGCGTCCATCGCGTAGAGCAGGTGGGTGTGCAGGCTGTGGTCGGCGGGGACGCCGGGGTGCCCGAACTCCCCGACGCGGGCCATGCCGATCCGCTCCATCACCCGCCACGAACGAACGTTTACCGGGGTGGTGAAGGACACGACGCGGGGGAGCGCGAGCGGGCCGAAGGCCCAGGCCAGCACGTCGCGCGCCGCTTCCGTGGCATAGCCGCGGCCCCAGGCGCTCCTCGCGAGCCGCCAGCCGATCTCGACCGCCGGCATGAACTCGGTGTCCCAGCGAGGGACGCCGAGGCCGACGGCGCCCACAAACGCCCGCGTCTCCTTCTCTTCCACGGCGAGCATGCCGAAGCCGCGCCGCGCGGCGTCCACCCGGAAGCGGTCGAGGACCACGTCGGACTCGGCGCGCTCCAGCGGGTGGAGCATGTGCTCCATCACCTCGGGATCGGCGTTGAGCGCGGCGAAGGGCTCGCGGTCGCTCTCACGGAAGGGGCGGAGGACCAGCCGCTCGGTGCGGCGGACCGGCAGGGGGGCGGGGCGGGCGGCGAGCCGGTCGAGGGCGGCCTGTACGGACACGGAGCACCGAGGGACGCGGCGCCGTATCCCGTTGGTCGTTACCTTCTCGCCATGCGCCTCCGCTTCTCCCTCCTCCTCGTCTCCGCCGCCATCCTCGCCTGCGCGGCGCCCACCGACACCGGGACCGGCCCCGACGACACCAGCGGCGGCGGGAACGACACCAGCGGGGGGGACGACACCGGCGGTGGGGGCAACGGAAATGTGGTCCGTATGGAGACCACGCTCGGCACCATCACCATCGAGGTGGACCCCGAGAACGCCCCGATCACCGCCCCCAACTTCCTCACCTACGTGGACGAGGGCTTCTTCGACGGCGACGACGACCAGGGCGCCACCACCTTCCACCGGGTGATCAGCGAGTTCATGGCGCAGGGCGGGGGATACACCTCGTCCGGGGCCGAGAAGCAGACCCACGACCCGATCAAGCTGGAGGCCGACAACGGCCTGTCCAACCTGCGTGGCACCATCGCGATGGCCCGCACCAACAATCCGAATTCGGCGACCAGCCAGTTCTTCATCAACGTGGTCGACAACACGTTCCTCGACGCGAGCGCGAGCAGCGACGGCTACGCCGTCTTCGGCGAGGTCACCGACGGGATGGACGTGGTGGACGAGATCGTGTCGGTGGCGACCGACGCCGGTGACGCCCCGCTGGACACGATCGAGATCACGGATTGCGAGCGGGAGTGAGGCCGGGCGGCGTCGCCCGCGCGCGATCAGTCTGCCGCGCCGCTCCACGTCCCCGAGCAGGAGATCCCCGACCACTCACCGGAAAACGACCGCCCGTCGTCGGCGAGCGTGGCGGTCAGGTTGATCCCGCCGAACGCACAGTGTAGCCCATCTTCGGCGTTGGTGCAGGTGATCGCCTGACCGATGCCCTTGCCCTCCCAGGTGAGGCTGGCGAGCGCTTCGTCGGGCGAGGTGCACGTCGAGGTGACCGTGGCGTCGTTCGCCGTCTCCAGCCCGTTGGTGCACACCGGGTCGTCGCCGCCGACGGTGAGGGTCCAGGCCCCCTCGACGAGACCGCAGGGCGGCGGCGTCGCATCTGCGGAGTCGGTTTTGGCGCAGGCGGAGAGGAGCGAGAGGAGGAGGAGGCGCACGGGGCGTGAGGGTAGCACGGCGGGCGGGGCTCCCCTCGGCTCCGCGCGCCGTCTCACCGACCTACGGAGTGGGGTCCGGCACGCTCACTCCGTCCAGCTTCACGCCGGTGAAGCGGATGTCCACCGAGTCGCCGGTAGGCTCGGTGAAGTGCACCGCGGCCACGCGCCAGGGGTTCGTCGCGAGGTCGAGGCGGACGCTGGTGACGAGCTTCCCGAGGCGTTCGTCCTTCGGGGCGAGCTTCACCGACGGCGGACTCTGCATGTAGGTGGCGGTGAAGTCGTGATCCACCGCGGCGGCGTCCGCCTTGAGCCACACCATGAGGCTGGTGGCGAGGCGGCTGGCGTCCGGCACCGCGGCGAGGTCGATCACCTCGTGGCTCCCCACGTCGGGCACGTCCATCGTCGCCTTGGTGCCTTCGAGGGAGAACGTGGACTTCGCCGGGCTCAGCACGTTCCACACCAGCGAGCTCGGGCGGGCGAAGCGTACGGTGCCGCGGCTCTCCAGCGGCTTCTTGAGGATCTTCCGGTGCTGCACCTGCACGAAGTTGGCCTCCAACTTCGTCACCTTCCCCAGCTCCGGCCAGAGTGAGGGACCCACGGCGTCGGCGGCGAACGCGGGGCCGATCTCCAGGTTCGTGGCGCCCAGGCCGACAACGCCGAGGAGCGCGACGACGCGGGCGAGGGGGGCGAAGGGGCGCGAAGCGGTCACGAAGACTCCGTCCGAGGGGGCGCCGCTATCCCGGGCCCAGCGTGGTCGCGCCCCAACGTCCGAGGCCGGTCCGGTCTTCCGCGTCCGGACCCACGCTCCCTCCCTGTGCGCGGCCCGCCCGGTGGTTATCCACGCGCCCGATGGCCTGGACCCTCCGCTACGACGCCGGCACGCTCACCCTCGTGGGGGCGGATCCGGCTGCGTTGCCCGAGGGTTTCGCCTGGGACGATCGGGTACGTTGCGCCCGGGCCCCGGCGCACTTCTACGGTCGGGTGGTCGAATCCGCGCGGGCGGCCGGCGTGGAGCTGGCGGACGAAGCGCGGAAGTACAACAAGCTCGCCGAGCTCCGCCACCTGAGCACGCGCACCGCCCGCGTGTATCAGCAGGAGGCGGTCGCAGCGTGGAAAGCGGCGCGGTGGCGGGGCATCGTGGTCCTGCCGACCGGCGCCGGAAAGAGCTTCGTCGCGGAGACCTGCATCGCCGTCGCCCAGCGCAGCACCCTCGTCGTCGTCCCCACGCTCGACCTGGTGAGCCAGTGGTACGGCAACCTCCACGCCGCGTTCGGCATGGAGATCGGGGTGCTCGGCGGGGGGCAGCACGAAATCCGCGACATCACGGTCACCACCTACGACTCCGCGTGGATGCACGCCGAGAAGTACGGCAATCGTTTCGGGATGGTGGTGTTCGACGAGGTGCATCACCTCCCGGCCCCGATGTACCTCCGGGCCGCCGAGGCGTTCATCGCCCCGCTCCGCCTCGGCCTCACCGCCACGTTGGAGCGCCCCGACGGTCGCCACCTCGAGCTGTTCCCGCTGGTCGGTCCCGAGGTGTACCGGGTGGAGATTCCCGACCTCGCGGGCGACTTCCTCGCGCCCTACCGGGTGGAGGTGGTCAACGTCGCGCTCTCGGCGGAGGAGCAGCGGCAGTACGCGGAGCTGCGGGAGGTCTACAAACAGTTCGTGGCGATGCGGCGCATCAACATGCGCGGCCCCGACGGGTGGACCCGCTTTGTGATCGAGGCCAGCCGCAGCAAGGAGGGTCGCGCCGCGTTCAAGGCGTTCCTGGCGGCGAAGGCGATCGCGCACGGCGGAGAGCGGAAGATCGAGATGGTGCGGCAGATCCTCGCGGACGAGGCCGGGCGCCGAGCGATCGTCTTCACCAACGACAACGCAACGGCCATGCGGATGAGCCGCGAGCTGCTGGTCCCGTGCATCACCCATCACACGGACATCAAGGAGCGCCGCTGGATCCTCGAGGCGTTCGCGGCCGGGGAGATCCGGTGTGTCACGACGTCACGGGTGCTCAACGAGGGGGTGGACCTCCCGGCGGCCGAGGTGGCGATCATCGTGAGCGGGACGTCCACGGTTCGGGAGGCGGTGCAGCGGCTCGGTCGCATCCTCCGCCCCTCGGCGGACAAACAGGCGGTGCTCTACGAGCTCATCGCCGAAGGCACGACCGAGGCCGCCGCCAGCGAGCGGCGCAGGGAGCACGATGCTTACCGGTGATCTGGTCCGCGCCACCGTGAAGGAAGGCAAGGTGAAGCCGGGCTTCGTCTCGCCCGACTCCGAGCGGCACAAAGAGCGCGCGGAGGACATCCTCGCGTGCGTGAAGGCCAGCGTGGGGCGACGGCGGGTGGAGATCGAGGAGGACCTCGAGGCCATCCTCGGCGACGCGGTGGACCGCAAACTCTTCGATGGTCTCGCCAAGCTCGTCTTCGACAGCTGCGAATTCGCCACCCAGTCGCCGATCACCCCCCGCGAATTGCGACAGAGGGTGTGGCTGGAGAGCGCCCGTCGCGGCCCGCTCTCTCCCGTCGCGCTGGAGGGCGTGGACACCGCGGCGGACGTTTTCGCCGCCGTCGCCGCGGAGCTGGGGGTGGCGCCCACCGGCCTGCCCGACGCGCTCTACGCCGACCTGCCCAGCGAACAGCGACTCACGCGCTGCGATGCCGAAGACGCCACCTGGCTGCTGCACCGCTACAATCTGGCGTTGGTGCAGGCGCTGCTGTTCTCGGCCACCCACCTCGACATCCGCGTGGGGACTCCGACGCCAGCCCGTGCCCGTCAGCTCCTCCGAGCGATCAAGTTCAACCAGCTCTGTTTCACGGCCACGCGGGAGATGGAAGACCTCATTTTCCGCATCGACGGCCCGGCCTCGTTGTTCTCGCAGACCACGAAGTACGGCCTCGCGCTCGCGAAGTTCCTCCCCACCTTGGTGCTCCAGCCGAGCTGGAGCCTGAGCGCGATCGTAGAGATCAAACGGTACAAGCCGAAGTTGACCCTGGATCAGGACTCCGGCCTGCGCTCCCACCACGCCGACGTGGGGGTGTACGAAACGCGCGAGGCCGAGTGGTTCCGGGAGCGTTTTGAGGCGCTGGAGTCGGGGTGGACCCTGGAGAAGGACCCCACCCCCCTCATCCAGGGCCCCGACGGCGTGGTGGTGCCCGACTTCTCCTTCCGCAAGGGGAAGAAGGTGGCACACCTGGAGATCCTCGGTTTCTGGCGAAAGGGGAGCATCGAGAAGCGCCTCGCCGCCATCAAGAAGCATGGGCCGAGCAACCTCATCCTCGCGGTGAGCAAGCGCTACTGTGTGGACGAGGCGGAGGCGATGCCCGACCAGGTGGTGCCCTTCGCGGAGGTGATCCCGGCGAAGCAGGTCTTGGAGCGGGTGGAGAAGGTGGCGAAGGCTGGGTGAGCCCGGCGGCGCCGCCGACGTTTGTCTCGGCTCGCGAGGGTGGGGTAGGGCCGGGAGGGGGGACCAACCAACACATTTTACACGGGCAAGCCGGCCCGGGCACCCGGTTTGCTCCCTCCCGGTCGCCCGAGGTTGTGCGGGCGCGGGCAGGTGGCCTCCGGGCGCTCCGGCGGCCGGGGGACAAGTCCGGTCGGCCGGGCGGCTACGACCCCCGGTACCCGATACAGGGCCGCCGCGATGCTCCACCGCCTCAAGATGATCGCCGCCTGGTGCGTCAGCGCCTCGGTCTTCGTCCCGACCACGGCCGCGACCTTGGTCTTCGGCGCGTTGGCGCAGCTCGTGGCGCTGCCGTGGGACCCCGATCGGCGCGTCTCCGGGCTGGCGACGAAGTGGCTCTGGGGCGCGGGGTTCTTCCGGCTCAACCCGATCTTCCGATTGGTGATCACCGGGCGGGAGCGGGCGGGCGGGCGCGGCCGGATCATCGTCGCAAACCACGCCTCGATGCTCGACATCCCGCTCTTGATGCAGCTCCCGGTCCCGGTGAAGATCACCGCCCGGCCCGGGGTCTTCCGCATGCCCGTCTACGGGTGGATGGCCAGCTTCTCCGGGCAGCTCTCCATCGATCCCGACGCCGACGTGCAGGCGCTCATCACCCGCGTCCGCGGCCTCCTCGATCGGGGGATCTCCGTCGTCGTCTTCCCCGAAGGCACCCGCGGCGATGGAAAGACCCTCCTCGACTTCAAGCGCGGCGCGTTCGAGTTGGCCATCCGCTGCGAGGCGGAGGTGCTCCCGGTGGCGCTGCGCAACACGGCGGACGCGCTGGCGCGTGGCGGGCCGTGGTCGCGAGAGCTCTGGCCGCGGGTGGCGATGCATGTTCTGCCGCCCATCTCCTCGGTCGGGCGCACCCGGCGTGAGCTCTCTCGCCTCACCAAAGCCGCGATTGAAGCCACGCTCGCGGGGCCGAGCCCGCTGGACCTCAGTGATACATGTTTCACGATGTATCGCTCGCTGGGGCGATTCGCGGCGGGCTTCGCCTGGGGCAAGACGCGCTTCGATCCCTGCTTCTGGGCCGCCTGGGAGCGCCTGCCTCGGGAGGGGGTGATCCTCGATCTGGGCGCGGGCGAGGGACTCCTCGGCAGCTACCTCCACGCCGCCGGAAGCCGGGTCTCCCTCGTGGGCCTCGACGTGGACGAAGCCCGGATCCGCCGCGCTCGCGCCGTCGCGTCGCCGGGCGACCAGTACGACGTCGGCGACGCGCGCACCGCCCCGCTGCCCGAGGGCTGCGCAGCCGTCGTGGCCCTCGACGTGCTCCACTACCTCCAGCCTGCGGAGCAGGACGCCGTGCTCGCACGGATGGTCGCCGCCCTGGCGCCGGGCGGGATGATCCTCCTGCGCGACCCCGACACCGACCGTGGCGCGGCCGCAGCCTGGACCGTGGCTTCGGAGCGGGGGATGGTCGCGGCGGGGCGCCACCAGGGGGAGGGGGTCCATGCCCAAGGGGGCGCTGCGCTCGCCGCTCGCGTCGCTGCGCTCCCCGGCGTCGTGGAGGTCCGCGTAGAAGATGCGTCTGCGGGACCGTTCGCCAACGTGCTGGTGTCGGCGCGGGTTACTTCGGGGGGGTGACGACGTCGCCGCTCTCCGTCGCTCCGCCGTCTTCGCAGCCGCTCTACGAGCGCTGGCCGTACCCGGATGTGCCGCTGGTCGCGTCGTTGTCCCGGCCGCAGGTGTGGCAGTTGCACATCGACTGGCTCCGCTCCGAAGCGGGCCTGGATCCTGCACCGGTGCGGCCGCACATCTGGGTCGCCGGCTGTGGCGCCTGGCAGGCGTACCCCATCGCGATGGCGAATCCGGGCGCCGAAATCCTGGCGACGGACATCTCCGAGGCCAGCCTCGCCCGTACCCGCCGCCGCCTCGCCGTGCAGGGGGTGAGCAACGTCACGGTCGACCCGGGGGATCTCAACGATCCAGCCTCGTTCCCCGCCGGTCGCTTCGACTGGATCGAGTGTTTCGGTGTCTTGATGAACCTTCAGGACCCCGCGGCCACCCTGCGGGCGTTCGCGCAGCACCTCAACCCCGGCGGGCTCGTCCGGCTGATGGTGTACCCCTGGTTCGGCCGGCGGCGCGTGCTCCAGGTCGCACGGATCGCCCGGCTCCTCGGCCTCGGCTGGAACGACGCACGGCACCCCCGGTGGCTCGGCGCGCTGATGCGCAGCCTCCCGAACGATCATCCGCTTCGGTTCACCTTTGAAGACTACGCGGATAGCGCCAACCTCGCGGGCGTGGTGGATGGGTTCCTCCACGTCTCCGATGTGGCCTTCTCCGCCTTCGAGATGGCGCGGATGGTCGACGCAGCGGGGCTGGAGCTGGCCTTTGTCGTGCATCGGCCCTGGGGCGATCCCTGGGTCATGGGCCCTCGCCTCGGGCTCGGCTGGGATCCCTGGGCGCTCCTCTACTGGCTCGACCTCTGGCAGGAGCTCAAGTCCAACCTGGTGCTCGTGCTTCGCCGCAAGGGCGATGGGGGCGGCGCACCCCGGCGGCTCCACCCGCTGCTCGATCCCGACGCTCCCGTGAATTGGGCCGATTCGCTGCGCCTCCTCGGCGGGCGCGCGGTGGGGCTCTCGATCCAAGACCGTCGGGCGTCGAGCGGCTGGCTGCGCCTCTCCCGCGCCGAGTACGAAGCGCATGTCGATCGATCGCGGCGGGGGGAGCTCCGCGCGTCGGACCCGCTCGCGATCTTCGGCGCGCGCGAGCTTCGGCGTCCGGCGCGGGGCTTCCCCTTCCCCGACGAAGCGGAGTGGCGGCGACCGCGGCTGTACCGCGGCGCCGCGGTGCCCCACCCTGCGTGGGATCACCAGCTCCGAGCCTACTCCTTCGCCAGCGCCGCCGGCCTGGGCGACGATGACGCAGCGATCGCGGCCTGGAATGGCCACGGCCGCCCGCTCGAGGACGCCCAGACGCCCTACGGGTTCTCCCCCCACGCCACCCTCGCCGCCCACGGCGCGCGGGTCCGCCGCTGGCGTAGCGCGAGCCTGGACGAAGTCCCCACGTGGGGCGACCTCCGCCTCACCGACGAAGACGCCGCCTTCGCCCTGGTCCACGACTGGGCCGCGCGCGTCGATCCCAGCCTGGGTCGCGGCGACGACGCCACCCTGCGGGAGCTCTTCGCGCTGACCTTCGGCTACCGCCAGTTGGCGGTGGACACCGCGGCGCGCTGACCGCCCGCCCCGCCATTCTCGCCGCCAGTGGTTCCTCGATCGCCGAGGGGTCCGGGGGGCAGGGCGGTCGGGCACCACCGCCCTTCGACACCCTGTTCGAGATCCACACGATCGGAGCCGACTACCGCGCCGCCGTCTCCTCCACGGCGGCCGTCACCGCCGGGGCCGCGACCGGGGTGCGGGGCAGCCAGCCTTCGCTGCGCGTCACCACCACCGGCGCTTCCGGGCTCCACCGCGCTAGGCCCACGCTGGAGTTGCCCCACTTGGTCGTGTCGTCGTTGGCGGTGAAGGTGGCCTTCGGCGCGTCGGCCGGGCCAAAGGCGAGGGCGCAGGTCGCGGCGGACCAGTCGCAGCCGCCGGCCACGAGGTAGCAGCTCAGGGTCACCTCGGCGGAGGGGTCCTGCGCCGCGGTGTAGGTGGCCTCAAAACCCTCCTGGCCCCACATGCCGCGCTCGAAGCTCACGAAGGACGCGCGGCCGTCGGTGAGGAACGGGGTGGTCAGCGCCCGGGTCTCCTTCCAGCCCGCGTCGCAGGGGAGGCCCTCCTCGCAGCGCCGGAGCGCGGCGTCCATGCGGCGGGCGGTGCCCTTCACGAGGTCGGCGAGCTGGGAGGTGGCGCGGCTCTTGAGCGCGGCGTCGTCCAGGCTCACGAGCTCGCTCACCGTGCGGTCAGGGCGGCCAGGGAGGGTGTCGAAGTCGAGGCTGGTCCAGCTCATCCCGCGAACCTCGCGGGAGCTGGTGAGGGAGCAGCCGGCGGCGTCGCAGCTCCAGCTTTCGCGGGTGGCGGTGTCGCCGCAGGTGAGCATGACGAAGGTGCCGACCGGGGGCGAGTCGAAGGACTCGCCGCGGGCGACGCGGTCCGCGACCCAGCCGGTGGCGGGGTCCTCCATGCGGGCGATCGCGGCGAGACAGCCGGCCTCGCCAGCGCAGTCGACCGGCGCCATCCAGTCGGCGTCTCCCTCGTAGAAGACGGGCCCGGCGTAGACCGTCACCTCGTCCGCGGACGCGCAGAGCGACCCGGTCGGCATCGGGAGGGGGAGGGGGGCGGCGACGGCGACGGTGGCGAGGAGGGCGAACATTCGGCGGCTCGGGTGTGCCCTGAGGAGGAGCAAGGGCCGTGCCACTCGGTTTTGGTCTCGTTTTCGGCGGTGCGCTCGCGCGATCGGGCACCCGGGCCCCGAGAGCTGCCCCAAACACCCACCCCGGCTCGCCGCATCCCCGGTGGCGCAGGGGGGCGGCAGGACGGCAAGATAGAAATCGTCTACGAAGCGTAGATCAGGGGTAGGCGGGCAGGACGTAGGCCTTGCCCGCGCCGCTCGCGGCGGCGTCGTTCCCGGTGGCGCCGGCGGAGAATTCGTCGCGTCCGTCGCTGTCGAGGTCGAGCGTGGCGGAGAGCGAGGCGCCGAAGAGGTCGGAGGCGGCGGCGCCGAGCCAGCTCGCGGTCTGGTCGGCGGGCAGGTCGTAGGTCCCCTTCGCCTGTCCGCCGCTGAACAGGTACACCCGGCCCTGGCTGCTCGCCCCCGCCGTGGTGGCGCCGGCGAGGAGGTCGATCACGCCGTCGCCGTCGAGGTCGCTGGTGAGGTTGACCGAGGTGCCGAGCGCGCCGTCGCCCTGGAGGAGCCAGGAGGTCGTGGCGGAGGTCTCGCTGCCCGAGAGCGTGCCGCCCGCGTAGACGAAGACAGCGCCGCCGTTGGCGCTGCCGCCGTCGTACCCGGGTGCGCCAATGGCGAGGTCGTCCTGGCCGTCGGCGTCGAGGTCGCCGATGCTCAGGGAGTTGGGGGTGAGCCCCAGGGTGTCGCTGGCGGCGCTGCCGAGGATCTCGGCGCTGTCGAGGCTGGTGATCGTCGTGCCGGCGGTGCCGGCGCTGTCGCGGGTGCTGCTGCCGGCCACGAGCCAGCAGTTGCCCGCCGACGCGCCGTTGTCGTCGTCGTCGGGGGCGCAGGCGACGAGGTCGTCGTAGCCATCGCCGGTGAGCTCGCCCATCGCCACGGAGTAGCCGAGGTGGTCGGAGTTGCTCACGCCGGTGGTGTAGAAGCTCGCGTCCCCCGCGCGGATGGAGCGGTTGTAGAACCGATCGCCGCGGAAGAACACGTACGTGCGTCCGCGCGCGCTCGACTCGCCGGGGGCCCCGGCCACCAGCTCGCCGACGCCGTCGCCGTCGAAGTCGCCGGTGGCGAGGCTGTAGCCGAAGTAGCCGGAGCTGGACTCCCCGTAGACGTTGCCTTCGTCGTAGGTGGAGTCGTCCACCGAGCCTGTCCAGCCGTCGATGTCCATGACGTAGACCCGGCCGTCGTCGGTCCGATCGCGGTCGTTCTGCCAGGCGGCGAAGGCCACCTCGTCGGCGCCGTCGCTGTCGAGGTCGCCGAGGCGGACCACCGCCGCGCCCAGGTAGTCGTCGCTGCCGTCCCCATGGATGTCGAGGTAGCCGTCGACCAGATCGACGTCGAGGCCGGCGTTGTCGACGTCGTGGAAGGCCACGATGCCGGGATCCGTCCGGGAGGAGGTGTTGCCGGCGTCGGCGCAGACGATGAGCTCGGGATCGCCGTCGCCGTCGAGGTCGTCGGTCTCGTAGAGGGCGTTGCCCGCGCCGTCGGAGGCGTAGGTGCCAAGCACGGTCCAGCTCGACTCGTCCTCGGCGAGCATGTCGTCGGGGTAGCCGTTGCAGTCGTTGTCGACGTGGTCGTAGCTGAGCTCCGGCGCGCCGGGGTTCGTCGACGCCACGGTGTCGTCGCAGTCGGTGCCGTCGGCGACGTAGCCGGCGGGCGCGCTGCAGCCGGCGGTGGTGACCGAGGGGTCCCCGTAGGTGTCGCCGTCTGCGTCGCGGTACCAGGTGCTGCCGGTGAGGCCGTCGTCCGCCGTGCCGTTGCAGTCGTTGTCGAGGCCGTCGCAGACCTCGGCCGCGCCCGGGTGGACGGTGGCGTCGCCGTCGTCGCAGTCCGTGCCCGCGTAGACGTCGGCGTCATAGCCGTCGTTATCCTCGTCGAAGTCTGAGTTCCCGGCGCAGTCGCTGTCGACGCCGTCGTACCAGACGTCGGCGGCGCCGGGGTGGATGGTGGCGTCGGCGTCGTTGCAGTCGGTGCCGCCGTAGTCGCTCGCGTCGTACCCGTCGCCGTCCGCGTCGTAGTCGGAGTTGCCGGCGCAGTCGCTGTCGACGCCGTCGTACCAGGCGTCGGCGGCGCCGGGGAAGGCGGTGGCGTCGGTGTCGAGGCAATCGTCGCCGCCGTAGGCGCTCGCGTCGTGGCCGTCGACATCCTGGTCGAAGTCGGAGTCGCCGGCGCAGTCGCTGTCGACGCCGTCGTACCAGACGTCGCTCGCGCCGGGGAAGGCGGTGGCGTCGGTGTCGTCGCAGTCGTCGCCCCCGTAGGGGAGGGCGTCGTGGCCGTCACCGTCCTGGTCGTAGTCGCTGGTGCCCGAACAATCCTGGTCGATCCCGTCGTACCAGGTCTCGGCGACGCCCGGGTTCACGGTGGGCTCGAAGTCGTCGCAGTCATCGCCGCCGTAGAGATCGCTGTCGTGGCCGTCGCGGTCCGCGTCGTAGTCGGAGTCGCCCGCGCAGTCGGCGTCGACGCCATCGTAGACGGTGTCGGCCGCCGCCGGGTTGATCGCGGCGTCGAGATCGTCGCAGTCGTCGCCGCCGTAGTCGGCGGAGTCAAAACCGTCGCCGTCCTGGTCGTAGTCGCTGGCGCCGTCGCAATTGGCGTCGAGGCCGTCGTACCAGGCGTCGGCCGCGGCGGGGTTGATCGTGGCATCCGTGTCGAGGCAGTCCTCGCCGCCGTACTCGCTGGCGTCGTAGCCGTCGGCGTCCTGGTCGTAGTCGCTGGCGCCGTCGCAGTTGGTGTCGAGGCCGTCGTACCAGGTCTCGGTGGCGGCGGGGTTCATGCTCGGGTCGGCGTCGTTGCAGTCGCCGGTGAGCTCGCTGTAGCCGTCGTGATCGAGGTCCTCCGCGGAGAGGGGCTCGTCGGTGGTGCCGTCGCAGTCGTTGTCGAGGCCGTCGCCCTGCACCTCGAGGGTGCCCGGGTTCATGTCGGCGTTGATGTCGTTGCAGTCGTCGCCGTCGAAGACGCTGGAGTCGTAGCCGTCGCCGTCCTTGTCGTAGTCGGAACGATTGTCGCAATCCCCGTCGTTGCCGTCGTACCAGGCCTCGGTCGCGTCGGGGTTCACGGTCGCGTCGGCGTCGTCGCAGTCGTCGCCGCCGTGGAGGTCGCTGTCGTGGCCGTCGCCGTCCGCGTCGTAGTCGGAGTCGCCGGCGCAGTCCTGGTCCACGCCGTCGTACCAGGTCTCGGTCGCGTCAGGGTTCACGGTCGCGTCGTCGTCGTCGCAGTCGGGGCCCGCCGCCCAGCCGTCATGGTCGGCGTCGAGGCCGACCTCTCCGGTGAGGTCCACCTGCACCAGGGCGGCGTCGGGATCGTTGGACTGGATCGTCAGGTTGCCGAAGTACGTCCCCGAGGTGTCCGCGACGAAGTGCAGATGCACGTCGAACGCGGAGGAAGGCGGGACCGTGGCCGCCACGTCGTCGACGGTGAAGTAGTTTGCTCCCCCGGTGACCGAGAGGGTCGCGGTGAGGTCGGCGTCGCCGGTGTTGATGAGCGTGATCATCGCGTCGGTGCGCTGCCCGGGCACCGTCACCGCGAACTCCACCTCTTCGGGGTCGATCGTGAGGTTCGGGAACAGCTCCGGGTCCATGTTTCCGGTCTCGACGCCCACCGTGGGCTCGTTGACGACCACCGCGGCGGTGTCGCAACCGACGAGGAGCAGGGTGACGAGCAGCGAGGGGAGGCGCACGAGAGCTCCGGGACCCGCGCACGGTACCACCCTCGGCCTCCGTGGGCCCCGCTCCGGCCTCCGAAACGTTCCCGTGCCGGTCACGTCTGGGGCGCGGGGGCTCAGAAATTGAAGTAGATGAACGGCGCGTCTGCCTGCTTCACCGCCACGCAGAGGACGTACCCGGCGCCGACGAAGAGGCCCTGGCGGAGGCGGTCCTTCGGCCAGGGGATCGCCCAGTTCGGTCGGAAGTACGCAACCGCCGTGATGGTGAGCGCCGCGGCGAAGGCCGCGAGCTCCGCGGTCCCGAGCGGCAACCGGGCCTCACCGCCGCCTGCACTGACCATCCGCCGGAGGTAGTCGAGGCTCGCATCCAGGGTGGGCGCGCGGAAGAAGACCCACGCGACGAGGACCGTCGCCATCGTCATCGCCCAGCCCGTGGCGTTTCCGAGCGGCGAGTCCCAGAAGCGGGCGTGGGCGGGCGTACGGAGGAACTCCCGGTAGTACCAGGCGATCGCCTGGCCGAAGCCGTGGATGGCCCCCCAGACCACGAACGTCCAGTTGGCGCCGTGCCAGAACCCGCCGATGAGCATGGTGGCCGAGAGCGCGAAGAGCGTGCGCGCCGCTCCGTGTCGACTCCCGCCGAGCGGGATGTAGAGGTAGTCGCGGAGGAAGCGGCTGAGGGAGATGTGCCACCGCCGCCAGAACTCCTGGAGGGAGCGGGAGATGTACGGACTGTCGAAGTTGTCGGGGAAGTGGATCCCGAAGCAGCGGGCGAGGCCCACGGCCATCTGCGAGTAGCCCGAGAAGTCGAAGTAGATCTGGAAGGCGTAGGCGAACAGCCCCAGCCAGAGCGAGGCGGCGCCGAAGCGCTCCGGGGCGCCGAAGGTCGCGTCGGCGAGGCGGGCGAAGGTGTCGGCGAGGAGCACCTTGCGGGCGAACCCGAGGACGAACTCGCGCGTGCCGACGACGACGTCGTCCTCCGCGGGGGGCTGCTCCAACCGATCCAGTTGGGGGAGGATCTCGGCCGCGCGGACGATGGGGCCGCTGACCAGGTGGGGGAAGAAGAGGATGAAGGTTGCGAGCTTGCGGAGGTCGCGGGTGGGCTCCAAGAGGCCCCGGTACACGTCCACCGTGTACGAGATCGCCTGGAACACGTAGAAGCTGATCCCCAGCGGGAGGATCAGGTGGGGGACGGGCACCTGCAGGTCGGTCCCGAGGAGGCGCAGGCCGTCGTTGGCGGTCGAGGCCGCGAAGCCGGCGTATTTGAACACGCCGAGCATCCCGAGGTTCATCGAGACGCTGGCGGTGACCATCGCGAAGCGCCGCCGGGGGGCGTCGCTCCTTCGGATGCCGAGCGCGAGGTAGTAGTCGGCCACGATGTTCGCGGCGAGCAACCCCATGAACGGGAGGCTCCAGCTCGCGTAGAACCACACGCAGAACCCGAGGACGATCCAGGCCCGGAGCTTCGGGCGGGGGGCGAGCGCCGAGGCGGTGAGCACCAGGACGAAGAAGACAAAGAACTCGTCGCTGATGAACAGCACCGCCTAGGCCCGTCGCGCCCGTGCCAGGGCCACGATCTCGGCGACGACCTCGTCGATGCCGCGGCCGGTGCTGTCGACGAGCACGGCATCGTCGGCGCGGCGGAGCGGCGCGGTGGCCCGGGTGGAGTCCTGGAGGTCGCGCGCGGCGAGCTCAGCCTTCACCAGCTCGAAGCTTCGCTCCGGGTGCTCCATCCACCGGCGTCGGGCTCGCTCGTCGAGCGCGGCGTCGAGGTACACCTTGAGCTGGGCGTCGGGCAGCACGACGGTGCCGATGTCCCGCCCGTCCATCACCACGCCGCCCTCGTTACCGAGGCCGCGCTGGAGCGCGAGGAGCGCCGTGCGCACCGCGGGGTGCACCGCCACGGCTGACGCCGCCTTCCCGACCTCCTCGCCGCGGATCGCCTCGCTGACGTCTGCGTCGTCCGCGTAGACGCGGAGGCGCCCGTCGGCGAACGCGAACCGGAAGCGGATCGCCGCGGCGATCCGGGCGGTGGCCTCGGCGTCGCGCGGGTCGACGCCGGCGCGGAGGGCGAGGAGCCCGACCGTTCGGTACATGGCCCCGGTGTCGACGAATTGGTAGCCGAGTTCCTCGGCGACCTTACGAGCGACGGTGCCCTTCCCGGAGCTTCCGGGCCCGTCTACGGCGATGCTGATCTCTGCCACGGGCGCCTTCTACCGCGTCCGCGGCGGCCGGGCCGCGCGCCTCGCCATTCTCGCCGACGGTGGCCGCTCGACCGCCGACGGGTCCGGGTCGGCACGCCGGTGGGGCTCCACCCGCCCCTCGACCTCGTTCGGATCGACCGTCGTCACCGGACGCGCCGTCGCCGCCTACCAGCCCGCGCGCAGGTGCAGGCAGGTCCAGCCTCCACGCGAGCGCACAGGTCCCCGTCGCATGCCGACATGCAGGTACGCGCGGGTCACTTCTTCGGCCACGCCTTCCGGGATGCCGGAGAGCAGGAGATCCCCGTCACTGGCGACCAGCCCCGCGATCGCGGGCGCGAGGACCTGCAGCGGCGCCGCCAGGACGTTCGCCAGGACGAGCGGCGCGCGGCCGAGGCCGGCGTCGGGGCCCGAGAGGGTCGCGGTGAACCGATCTGCGAGCGCGTTGAGCGTCGCGTTGGCCCGGGCTTCCTGGACCGCGAGCGGGTCCGTGTCCACGCCGAGGGCGACCCCCGCGCCGAGCCGGAGGGCGGCCAGGGCGAGCACCCCGTTGCCCGTCCCGACGTCGATGACGCGGGGGGCGGGGGGCAGCTCCGCGAGCGCTTCCAGGCAGAGGACCGTCGTCGGGTGGGCGCCGGAGCCGAAGACGGGGCTGTCCCGGAGCAGGAGCCCGTCAGGCGTCGGCGCTGGAGGAGACGCGCCGTCCACCACCGGCGCCAGCCACAGGCCCGCGACGCGCTGGGGGCGCACCTCCAGAAGCGCGGTGGTGCCGCCGTCGCGGAGGACCGGCGCGGACCAGTGCAGTCGCCCGGGCGAGCGCCCGAGCGCACGCGCCACCTCATCGTCCAACGAGGGCGACTCGGCGAACAACACCCGGAGGCCCCCGATGCCCTCGGTGATGTCCACCGGGCCCAGGGAGAGCAGCCGATCGAGCGCGGCTTCGGGGTCGAGCTCGGCGCGGGGGACGGTGAGGACACGCATGGGGCGGCGCTATGCGTTCAGCCGACGCCCCGCCAGAGCGCCCAGAGGACCAGGAGCGCGGCGACCCCGAGGAAAACGGCCGTCATCCACAACGCAGCCGGGTCCTTGGCCACGACCTCGGGCACCGGGGGAAGCGTGGGGGCGGGCCGGCTGCGTGCGGTGATCCCTGCTGGGGGTCGGGACGCAAGGGGGGGGGAGGCGAGCGGGCGCTCCACCGGAGGATCCTGGAGGGGAGACGGGGCGAAGCTGGACGGACCCAGGGAGGGGTTGTCAAGGCTCGCGGAGTTGAGCGTGGCGGCGGCGTTGGGGGTGGGGCTCACGACGCTCCCGGTCTCCGGGACGGCCGAGGATCGGAGCGGGCCGGCACCGCCGATGCCGGCCCGCTCCATCGCCCCGGTCGCGGCTTCGCACGCCGCGATCAGCTGCCGGAGATCCCCGTCGCGGCGTTCGGGGTCCGGAGCGAGGGCGCGCCGGAGCGCGCGAAGCAGCGGCGCTGCGACTTCCTCCGCGAGCTCGGGCGGCGCCGAGAGGATGCGCAGCTCGTCGGCGAGCGTCGTCCGCAGCCGCGCTTCATCGGCCTCCGTGAGCGGGACCATCTCGTCGAGCTCCACGAGCGCGGAGAGCGGACACCTCCGAAGCGTTTCGAGCTCGTCCACCTCTGCGGCCTTCAGCCGGGTGGCGCACTGCAGGTCGAGCAGCCGGGTGCCGGCGCGGGTGTAGGCCACGCTCGCGCCCTTGCTGTCGGGCTCGCGGCCCGTGAGGCACCAGTAGACGGTGACGGCGAGGGCGTGGGCGTCGATCGACGGGTCGGGCGGCGCGGCCAGCGTGAGCGTCTGCTCGGGAGGGCCGTAGCGCGGGGTGTAGTGCAGGCTCGGGCGTGCGGCGTTGGCGAGGTGATCGGCGCGGGCGCCTCCGAAGTCGGCGAGGACCACGTGGACCCGACCTTCCGATGCTCGCACCAGGAAGTTGTCGGGCTTCAGATCGCGGTGGAGGCGGGGGTTGCCGGGGCTGTCCCCCGTCGCCTGGAACCGGAGCACCGCCGTGACCGCCTGCCCCAGCGCGGCGAGGGTCCAGGGGAGCGACGGCGCGGCCACCTCGACCCACTCTCGCAGGGAGTAGGGGAACCAGGGGAGGGCGACCCACGGGCGCCCGTCGGGCGTGAGCCCCGAGGCGAGCGCCTGCACCGCCCAGGTTCCCGCCAGCGGGTCGCGGCGGGGGAGCGCGTGAAGCGTGCCGATCTCGCGGTCCAACCGCGCGGCGTTCCCTTGGTTGTCCCGTGCGATCTTCAGCGCCACGTCGGTGCCATCCGGCGCAGTGGCCCGCCTCACCTCCGCACAGCCCCCGTAGCGAACCTCCCCCGTCGGGCGGAAATCGCCGAAGGAGGACGATAGACCGGGGGAGGGAGACATCCGGTGAGCCTAACCCGCCCTCAGGTCCAACTCCGGGTCGCGCCCGGGGCCCCGGTCACGGTCGGCCCCGGGGGCATCGTCGGCCGGCTCCACGCCGCCGCCCTCCGCATCCCCGATCCGCGCGTGCCGGAGGCGGCTGCGCTCGTCTCGCTCCGGGGGCGGGAGCTCCACCTGCTCGCGCTCCGAGGCGCCCTGGAGCTCGACGGCGCCCCGGAGGACGATGTGCTGCTGGAAGAGGGCATGATCGTGCGGCTCTCCGGCGTGGTGGACGTGGAGGTCGGCCGGGTGGACCTCCCCGAGCGCGTGCTCGCGCTACGTTTCCCCGGACAGGTCCGCGAGCTGTGCGCGCCGGTCTACTCGCTGGTCACGGAGCCGGAGCCCGAGCTCGTTCCTGCGTACCTCGAGCACGCGGTCGCTCGGGTGTGGAGCACCGCCGAGGGGTGGACGGGGGACTTCGGACGCGGCCCCGAGCCCGTGCGGGCCGGGCGCGCGTGGGCCGTCGGCGGCGTGGAGATCGAGGCCGTGGAGGTCGCCTTGGGCGAGGCGGGGAGCGCCGCGACGACCGGGATCCTCGAGCCCCTCACGCTGGTGGCGCGCACGACGTCGGTGCACATCCAGCGGGCGCGAAAACCACCGGTGACGTTCGACGGGCTGCCCGCGCAGCTGCTCAGCGAGCTCGCGCTGATCGGCGCGCCGGCGCCGTGGACCGTGGTGGCGGGGGAGCTCTGGGGCAAGCGGGACCCAGGCCGCCACCGCATGAGCTGGGATCGCGCCCTCCGTCGGCTTCGCACCCGACTACGCGAGGCGGGTATCCGCGACGATCTGGTGCGGGCCGATGGAAAGGGGAACGTGGAGGTCTTCCTCTATCCAGGGGACCGCGTGGTCGACGAAGCGTAGGCCTCAGCCCACAGAGCGGAGGCCGTACAGCACCAACTGACCCGTCCGTCCGGCCAACTCGACGGCGCCGAGCGCTTCGAGGCGGGGCACGCCCTCCACCGGTCCCGCGAACTCGATGAGGCCGGCCGGCGCCGCCACCAAAAGCGACCGGTCCTTGGCGATGCCCTGGAGCCGGGCGGCCGTGTTCACCGCTTCCCCGACGGCCGTGTACTGCATCCGATCCGGGGTGCCGATGTTGCCGACGACGACCTCCCCGTAGTTGAGCCCGATCGAGAGGCGCAGCGCCGGCGCGCCCCGGCCGGCCCGCTCGATGTTGTGGGTGACCAGGGCCCGGTGCATCTCCACCGAAGCACGTAGTGCCCGCGACGCGGCGTCCGGGAGCGTCCGGGGCATGCCGAAGCAGGCGATGAGCCCCGCGCCGGTGAACCGGTCGACTACCCCCCCCTGGGCGCCCACCACCTCCACCATCGCGCCGAGCCACGCGTTGAGCTCGCTCACCAGCCGCTCAGGCGGAACCTGGCCGCTGTAGGCGGAGAACCCGGTGAGCTCGGCGACGAGCACGGCGACCGCCTGACGGTGGCCACCGGGGGCGACCGCCTCTCCCGCGAGCACCTCGTCGGCCACCTCGGTGGAGACGTACACGTCGAGCGCCTGCCGGGCCCGTTCGGCGGCGAGGACGGCGCCAGCCACCTCGTGAGCGAGCTTCCGGGCGCGCAGCGCCATCCCGTCCGCGAGGAAGGAGGCTCCGAAGAACGCCATCGTCCAGAGAATCCACTCGTCGACGCGTGGCGTCGGGCTGCCACGGACGAAGTCGATGGCGAGCAAAAGGAGCATACACGCCGAATTGGTGACGGCCGCCACCCGCACCAACGGGCGGCTGAGGCGGAGCCCGGCGGCGGCGATCGCGAGGAGGAAGAAGACCGAGGGCGGATGGTGGAACGCGCCGGAGTAGGTGGCGTCGGGCTGCAGGGCCACGGGCAGCGCCACCCCGAGGATCAACGCGGCGTCCAACGCCGCTGAGCTGGCGCGGGGGGCGGCGCCCTCGCGACGGAGCCGGCGCAGCTCGAGCGTCGTGAACACCGCACCCGCCCCGAGCGCCGCCAGCGGTAGCCACCCGAGCAGGTGGTGCGCCGCTTCGGGGTGCATCGCGAGGAAGACCAGCTCCTCGACGGCGGCCACGGCGAGGACGAACTGCCGCGTTCGGGCGATCGAGACCTCCCCGCGCACCAACGCGTGACCGAGCACGCGCACCAGCACGGCGGACGCGGAGTCGGGGAGGGTCGGCATCCGCGCTTCCTATCCAGTCTTTGGGCTCCCCACCCGCGCCACCGTGGCGTGCGCGACGTCCCGTCACCACGAACGGCCCCGTACCGTCGTTCGGGTTGCACGAACGTTGCACATCCTGGGCGCCGCCTGCGCACCCCACCGGGTGACGTGGCGGCATGGCGACCGTGTTCGAACGACTCTTCAAGCTCACCCTCGCGTTCGGCGCGTCCGCCGTCGGGTGGGCCACCCTCGTCGAGCCACAGTTGCTCGTGGTGCGCCACGACGAGGTGGTGCTCGATGATTGGAAGGGGGCTCCGCTCCGGGTGGCGGTGATCGCCGATCTTCACGTCGGCTCCCCCTGGAATGGCGTCGCGCGGGTCGAGGCGCTCGCCGAGCGGGTGAGCGTCGAGCACCCCGACGTGGTCGTGCTGACCGGCGATTACGCGATCAACCGGATCTTCGGGGGGCACAAGGTCGCGCCGTCGGAGTGGGCGCCGGCCATCGGCGCCATCGCCGCGCCGCTCGGCGTCTACGCGGTCCTCGGCAATCACGACTGGTGGAACGACGAGGATGTCTACCGGAGGGCCCTCGAGTCGGCGGGTGTGACGATGATGGACAACCGTTCGGCGGCGCTTCGAAGTGGGGACGACCGAATCTGGCTGGTCGGACTCGGGGACTCCTGGACCGATCATACCGACGTAGAGGCCGCCTTCGCGGGGGTTCCCCGCCGGGCGAGCACGATTGCGTTTGGGCACGAGCCCGACATCGTGGACGTGGTGGGCCACCGCGCCGATCTGGTGCTCGCGGGTCACACCCACGGCGGGCAGGTCTACATCCCGATCTTCTCGCAGCGCCTGCTGAAGCTACGGTTTCGTCGGGGCCGCTACGACGTCCACGGGGTGCCGCTCTACGTCAGCTCCGGCGTCGGCATGAGCGTCTACCCCGTCCGCTTCGGCGTTCCTCCGGAGGTCGTGATGCTGACCGTCCGGGGTACGGAAGCGGCGGCGGGCGAGCACCCGACCCTGACGCGCGGCGCGCAGTAGCCGTGAGGCCGGGGCCGGATCACACGTCGGCGCCGGGTCGGCGGGGATGCAGGATCACGGTTCGAGGGTGTCGACGAAGCGGAGCGGGCCTACGTCGGGCACGGTGAGCGGCGACCACGCCCAGCCGTCGCCGTCGGGCGAGAGGGCCCATGCGGCGAGCTGCCCGCCTTCGCGGATGGCGTAGGCCTGCGCCGGAACGTCGCCCTCGTAGAGCACCACGAGGTTCGCCGGTGCGTCCTCGATCGGCAGGTCGGGCGCCTGGACCACTGCCCCGTCTCCAGTCCAGCTTCCCAGGGTGGACACCCAATCGCTCGTGTAGCGGGCGAACTGGGGGAGGCCAGGCCGCCCGGACCACGCGAGGGTCGCGCCGAGCGCCCGCGACTCCGGCTGGGAGACGAGGTCGGGGACGCTCAGGATGGCGATCTCCCCCAGGTTGTTGTCCACGTCTGCCGCGAGCCCGACCAGCATCCCGTGATCCATCTGCAGCGTTACGAGTTGACTCGCGCGGGGTCCCACGGCGGCGGTCGCGTCGGCGCAGGAGACCGTCACCACACCGCAGGTCCAAGCACGGTACTCCGAGCACCAGCCCACGTAGAGCCTGCCGTCGGCGGCGGCGACGGCCCTCCGCATTCCGATGGCGGCCCCGACGTCGCCGTCGTCGGCGACGGCGATCGAGACGCTGGTCTGGAGGCCACTGCTGTCTCGTCGTTCGATGGACCGGTGGTCCTCCCCGACGCTCCAGGCGGAGCCGCCGCAGTCTACGTAGCCGAAGGTGCTCCCCGGGTAACTGGCGACCGTCGCGCCGGTCTCGGGGTCCACGTCGAACCAGCCGCCGCTCCCATCCGCGAGGTTGAGCAGCCCGGTCTCGCCGCGATGGACCTCCGCGGCCGCCCCGAGGTTGGCGAGCACGGTGGGTGCGCTCGCGCCAGCGTCCCAGCGTAGGACATCCCCGGTCGTCGTCACGAACGTCAGGGACTCGGGGGGCACGGCCGGCGGGGGCTCTTCCGTGTCGCCGGAGTCACCGGAGTCGGCAGAGTCGACCCCGGTCTCGGTCCCTCCGCCGGAGTCGCCCGTGTCGGCGGTGTCGTTCGCGGAGCCGCTCTCGATGGAGTCCCCGGCCTCCACCGAGCTGCTGCTGTCGCTGGGCGAGCCGCTCTCCCCGCAACCCACGCCGAGGCACAACGAGGTCAGCTCGACGATCCGGCGGAGGTGTGGCGAGGCGAATGGGAGACGGCGAAGGGTCATCCGACCCTTTAGCCGACGTGAAGGGAAACGGCCGACGGACCGTTCGACGGCGGCGGGTTTATGGGGCAGCACGGCCGCGGTCGGCGTGCCCCCCGTCGGCGGGCGGAGCGAAGCCGGCGTTGGCCGCGTGCCCGCTCAGGCGTCCCCACCCCCGAACAGTCGTGCCCAGAAGCCCTTGCGCGGCGTGACGACGTCGCTGGTCGCGGCCGGTGCGGCCCACGCTTCGGGACGGGCAACGCCTGTGGGCCGCCCGTGGGTCAGCACGAGGATGCTGGTTGCGAGGCGATCGCTCGGAGCCGCGTCGTCGTACTGCCGCTGAATCACCTGCTGAAAGGCCTCCAGCTCGGCGCTCGAAGCGTTGGCCGCGCGTACGAAGAGCGCGCCCTTCATCGGGAGTCCCGCCAGCAGCGTGTCGCTGCCGAGCTGCACCCCGAGCGCGCGCATGTACTCCACGTCGAGTACGCGCTCCCCGGCGTAGAAGCCACCGTGCACCACGAGCGTACGCTGCGGCCCCGCGCCCACGGTCGCCACCTGCACCGGCACCTTCCGAAGGTTGGTAAGCGCCTCTTCGCGGAGTCGTTCTCGGAGCTCCGTCGGGGTGGAAGAGGGCAGGCTCTCGGTGGAGGTGGGTCGATCCCGCACCAGCGCCACCACGGGCAGATCATGCGGTTCGTGGCGATCGGACTCAGGGAGCAGCGCGACGAGGGCGGCGAGCGGAATCCCCGACCAGTCCTTGGGCCGGAGGTTCAGCATGATCGGACAGTCCTCCTCGTCCGCCTCCGTGCGCTCCGCGTGGAGCTGGATCAGCGACGACGGCGCGACGTTGGGGTCGTCCTGCAGGAACGTGGCCGCACGCCCGAGCAGGTTCAGGTAGCCGCCGCCCACGAGCCAACGGAACGGCCAGTCCGCTGGGGGGGGGCCGTCTTCTCCGGGAAGGTCGCCGTGGAGTGCGCCACCGCAGAGGTCCTCGAAGACGAGCATCGCGGCGCCGGCCAGGCGGCAGACGTTGCGCCAGCGGGCTTCTTCGTCACTGACGGCGTCTACGTCCACGATCGTGTCGTCGTGCGGTTCAGGCGGATCCCCGTCTGCGAGGCGCTGCACCGGGTCGGAACGCAGCTCGTGCTCGAGGCTTCGGAGCCCGTCGAGGTCCATCTCCAGGGAGAACGACTCGAACGCGCGCTCACCCAGCCGGATGAAGGCCTGCGAGACGACCGTGAGCGCGGCCTGGGGGTCGGGCTCCGCGGGGATCGCCTCGCCGTGTCCGACGCTCACGCCCGCGCCGAGCTGCCGGGCGAGCACCGCGAAGGAGTGGGGTGGCGGCTCCTGGAAGGCCACGTCGACCCGGGCGATGCCGGGCACCCGCAGGGCCCGACGCACCCGGATCGCGAGGAAGACCACGGAGAAGTCCCAGAGCCGCTGGATTTCCTGGGCGGTGCGGTGGTCGGTCTGCACGCCGAGCTTCCCAGCGCCGGTCTCGACCACGAGGTCCAGCTTGTCGAGGCTGCAGTACACGTTCGTCCCCCCGAGGGGGGCAACGTAATCCGGCGGGCTAGGGGAAGGCGCCGGTGGCGAGCGGGGCGCCCGCGAGCCACGCGCCGATCGTCTCGGGGGCCAGCATGGAGGCCACCACGGTGTAGTTGGTGCGGAAGGGGCCCGAGTAGCTCGCGTTTTCGCAGACCGGCCCCATGGCGTTGTTGTAGTTGGAGTGGCAGAACCGCACCTCGGTGCCGTCGTTCCAGACCAGCCCGGCGTGGTTGGCCAGGCCGACCCCCCAGAGGCCGCGGCCCTTGTGGGCGATCCACTCGACGATCTCCGCGGTTGGCTTCCGTCCGAAGTGGTGGAGCG
This sequence comes from uncultured Pseudomonadota bacterium, assembly GCA_903921785.1. GTDB lineage: Bacteria > Myxococcota_A > UBA796 > UBA796 > SXON01 > SXON01. The sequence goes on along the minus strand of CAIXRH010000199.1, from coordinate 119,180 downwards.
AGGCGGATGGGGCGAAGGTCCTCAGGATGCGCTCGGAGGCTTGTTGACCCACGTCGCTTCGATCGACTCGGAATCCGACGTCGCGGAGGATGCTGGCCACCCAATAGCCACACGCGACGGGCTCGTCGCCGGGGACCTCGGCCGTGCCGTAGAAGGCCCAGGGGGTTCCTTTCCAGGCGGGGACCAGTCGGTCGGTCACCGCTTCGTAGACGTAGTTCGCGGCTTCATCTCGGGCGTCAAATGCGGCGAAGGTCCGGCGATCTGCTTCGATGGCCGCGACCAGCTCTGCGTAGGACACCGAGCCCGCGGCGGGGAGGGCGGACGCCTTCGGCAGCGGACCGTGGCGTCGGGGCGGCGTGGGTCCATCGGGTTCCGCCGCGGGGGACTCGGTCTGATCGGGCGTGGGGGACGGCGAGGGCGATGGCGCGTGCGAGGCGTCGTGGCCGGATGCCTCCGCCGTGGCCGACCCCGGGCCCACCACCGCCGGCACGGTGACGATCGGTGCCACGCCGGCCGGTTCATCGGGAGAGCACCCGGCGAGCACGAGGGTGAGGAGCATCCCCAACGATAGCGCGACGTTGTGGACTTCGCGCGAGATCAGCGCAGCAAGGCGCGACACATCCGGCTGTGTTCCTCCCAGGCGGCCCAGCCGTCCGACCGCAGCGGGTCCCCTGGCCGTGCGGTCGCCGGGCACGTCCGCTTCCCCTCCACATGGGCTGCGGGCCACCGGAGCACGACGGCGTCGAGGAGGACCTTGAGCGCTACGCGGTTCCCGGCGGCGGTGACCCCGGGCAGGCCGCGGAGGTCGGTCGCCCCCTCCACCACCCGGACAATGCCTTCGTCGGTGTGGAGGTCGAGCACCGAGATCCGCGCTTCGCCTCCCGCCCCGTTCGGCGCCGAGTAGTGGCTCCGCTGCCAGCGCGATTCGGCGGCTGGGGCGCGGAGGCGCTTCTCTTCGACCTCCCCCTGCACGACCAACCAGACGTCCCCCGGGCGGGCGACCTCGCCGTGGGGAAGCTGGCTCGGATCGGGGCGATTCTCGCCCCACCGCGCGGTCTCCACCACGCGCCAGGCGTCGGCCCCTTCCGCGCCCACCAGCCCGGTCGCCGGTCCCGCCTCCAGGAGGAGCTCGCGCGTGAGGGTGCGGGAGCGGATGCCGAGCGCTTCCAACGCCCGGGCGCGGCGATCCAGGTCTCCCCGGTCGGCGCCGCGAAGCACGATCCGGGCGCCGCCGGCGAGCGCCGCGACCCTGGCTGTCGCGAGGTCCACCTCCAGCGCAGCCGCCAACCGGCCCACTTCCAGGCCGGCCGGCACGGCGGCCATCGCCAGGGCGACCGCGTGGCGAGCGGGGGGGAGCCGGATCGGCGGACCGGTGTCGGGCGGCGGTGGTTCGGCCTCCGCACCCTCCCCGACCGCCGGGTCGGGCGGGCTCCGCTCCGCGTCGCTCGCTCCGACCCCACGCACGGGTGGAACCTGCGCCTCCAGCCCGTCCAACGCGGCACGGACCTGGGCGAGGGCCTCGGCGGCACCCGTGGGGTCCGCCTTGAGCGCCCGCGCGCGCCACGCCGCGTCCACCAGGGCATCCCAGGGGTCGCTGGCGGGGAGTTGGACTGGAGGCACGACGGGATCAGGGGCCGCCGCGGCCGGGCCTCCCGCGGGGCCGGTGGTCTCCAGCGCCTGCTTGAGCGCACCCAGGCCCCCGCCGGTCATCGCGCGGCGCACGAGCTCATCGAGGTTGGCGGGGAGCTCTCGCGTCTTCGGCGGGGGGGCCACGGTGGGGGTGGGCATGGCAGACCCGCAGTACAGGCAGGTCTCCCGGTGTGGGGCGTTGGCGCGGCGGCAGCGAGGGCAGGGGACCGTCACCGGGGCAACGTAGCGGTTAGGGCTCGCGGATGCCGCCGTCCGCCCGCTGGGCCCTCGCAATCGCCATCCCGATCGCCGCCGGAGGCATCGCCCTGGCGCGCAACAAGAAGGCCGAGGAAGTGCAGGATGTGGCGCCCCCAGCCACTGCTCCCGCGGCGGCCGAGGACCCGCCCGCCCCGCCGGCGCCGGCGTTGTTCCCGGCGGGCCTGCCCGTGGTGGTCGATGTCGCCCCCGCTGGCGTCGCCTCGCTCTCCGCCCAGAGCTGCGACGCGTGCCACTGGGCCGCCCACGACAGCTGGGCCGGCGGTCCCCACGCGCACGCCTGGAGCAACCCGGGGTATCAGGCGGCGCTCCGTACTGCGGGGAACAGTACGGCGTGCGTTGCCTGTCATCTCCCGCTCGCGGCGCAGCACGATCAGCTCGCCGCCGGCTACGTCGATGGGGACATCACCCGGCCGCGCCTGCAGGACAACCCAAGCTTCGACCTGACGTTGATGTCCGAGGGGGTCACGTGTGCGGCGTGCCATGTCCGCGACGGCAAGGTGCTCGGCACGCACGCCACCACCAACGCACCCCACCCCGTGGTTGTCTCCCCGGAGCTCACGTCGAGCGAGCTGTGTGCGACCTGCCACCAGCTCACGTGGCCGGAGGCGGATCGCCCATTCTACGACACCTACGGGGAATGGAAGGCGAGCGCGTACGCCGCCGCCGGCGTCACCTGTCAGGACTGCCACATGGCGCCGGCCGCCGGCGCGGCGCAGCCCGGCGAGACCGGGGTGGTCGCCTCCCACGCGTCTCCGACGACCATCCAGCGCGCGCTCACCACGCTCGTCCGCCTTCCGCATGCATGGATCGCCCGAAACCAGCCGGTGGACGTGGCGCTCACCGTCATCAACAGCGGCGCAGGTCACCTGGTCCCCACCGGCAATCCGTTCAAGACGTGGACCATCGAGGTCGTGCTGGTCGATGCGGCGGGCAAGGACCTCGCGCCGGCCCAGAAGTTCGTGCTGGCACGGACGGTTGAGAAGGTCTCCCCGTGGCGGACCACCGCCGACGATCGGCTTGGCGTCGGCGCGCGGAAGGAGTGGACCGCCCACTTCACCCCCAACGCCAAAGGGCTCGCGGGGTCCGGGGCGGTCGTCGTTCGCGCGGTCCGGGGCACGCTCGTGACGGAGTTGCGCCGGATTCCGGTCGAAGTGCGCTGAGGTCCGGGCAGTTGGTGTAGCATCCGGGGATGCGGACCCTCCCGTTGCTCCTGCTGCTCGCGGCCTGCGCCGTCTCGTCGTCTCCGCCGGCTGTGGGCGGTCCCGAGAACGCGTCGGTTGAGATGGACTCTGCCTGGAGCGACGCCGCGGCCGCGCGCATCGCGGTCGCCGACGCGTCGATCGACGCCAGCGGTGCCCGCCCGAGCGCGAACCTCCCCGCGCTCGGCGCCCGGGTCGCCTTCGACGAATTGGGCGCCACGGTGAGCGGCCGGGACGGGAGCCTCACGCTGGGGCTCGCGTCGTTCGGGCGTGCCTCGCAGCGGGCGGTGGATCCGACCGCGCCGGTCGTGGGCGCTGTGGTGGCCGGGCTCCTCGGGCCGGACGGAATCGCGGCGCGTCGGCTGGAGTACGGCCACGAAGGCATCACCGAGTGGTTCGTCGGGACGCCGGGGGGCCTGGAGCACGGATGGACCGTGGACGAACGACCGGCGGGTGAGGGGACGCTCCGGTTCACCCTGGCCACGGACGCGGAGGTGCTCGCGGTGGACGACGAGAGCGTCGAGCTCCTTGACGATGGGGGTCAGGACTGGCGTTACGCCGACCTGGCGGCGTACGACGCGACCGGACGCCCGTTGGACGCGAGGTTCGCCCTGGATGACTCGCTGGTGGTCGAGGTGGACGACGCGGAGGCGGTCTATCCGATCGAGATCGATCCTCTGCTCATCACGGCCGACACGACGCTCACGGGCCCCAGCGCGAACAGCTACTTCGGGATCGCCGTGGCGAACGCGGGGGACGTGAACGGGGATGGGTACGACGACGTGATCGTCGGCGCGTCGCAGGCCTCCACGCTGACCGGTCGGGCCTACGTGTACCACGGCTCCGCCAGCGGGCTTTCGAGCACGGCGGCGTCGACGTTGAGCGGCGGCAATCGCACGGGGAGCACGCCGTACTACGGTTGTGGCGGTCGAGTCACCGGCGGGGCGGACCTCAACCACGACGGCTACGACGACGTCGCGATGGCCTGCGTGGCCAGCCAGGCCTGTGTCCGCGTCTACCTGGGCAGCGCCAGCGGCGTCTCCACGACCGCGACCGCCACGCTGACGGGCGTCGCGGGCACGGACTACGGCAGCGCGCTCGCGATGATGCCGAGCGTGGATTCGGACGACTACGCCGATCTCCTCGTCGGCGCGCCGTCGGCGTCGTCGAGCCGCGGAAAGGCCTACCTCTACGCAGGGAAGAGCTCAGGCATCAGCACCACCGTCTCGGTGACGATCGATGGCGGGGTCGACTACCACCTCGGCTTCGCCGTGGGCGACGCCGGCGACGTCAACGCCGATGGCTACGAGGACGCCGTGGTGACGGCGCCGGGGTACCTGCTCGGGGCCGGCCGGGCGTCGGTGTACTACGGCTCTTCGACCGGGCTGAGCACGACGAGCGTGACCCACCTCTACGGGTCGGCTCTGTCGGTCCTCGGGGTCTCCGCTGCGGGCGGCGGCGACGTCAACGGCGACGGCTACGACGACCTCGCCGTAGGAAACTATGCCGTTTCGAGCAGCACCACGACGTATGCCTATGTGTTTCACGGCACGGCGGCCGGGATCGACTCGACGGCCACCACGACGCTGAGCGGCACTGGATCGTTCGGCGGCGTCCTCGCCGTGCTGCCGGACACCGATCGCGACGGCTACTCAGACCTCGCGGTGGGCGCCCCGTCGAACATCAGTGTTTCGGTGTATCCCGGCTCCGCGAGCGGCGTCTCCACGACCGCCGGCACGACGCTGAGCGAGTCCGGCAGCCACTTCGGCTTCGCCATCGCGGGCGCCGATGTCAACGGCGACGGCTATACGGACGTCGCCGTCGGCGACTACCTCGACTCCAGCACCTACGGCAAGGCCTACGTGTACCTCGGCTATGCCGACGCCGATCACGATGGGTACGGCGGTGGAGGCGGCGACACCGCCGACTGCGACGACACCGACGCGACGGTGAACCCCGACGCGGTCGAGATCGCTGGGGACGCGGTCGACCAGGACTGTGACGGGATCGAGCTGTGCCTGTTGGACGCGGATGCTGACGGGTGGCTCGATGGTGGCGGCGCCACCGTCGTCTCGGCGGACATGGATTGTAGTGACGCCACCGAGGCGCTCGCGATCGCGCCGACCACCGACTGCGACGACGGCGACGCCGCAGTGAACCCCGGCGCGACCGAGGGAGTGGCGGACGGGGTGGATCAGGACTGCGACGCCGAGGAGCTTTGTTACGACGACGACGACGGCGACGGCGCGCTCGACAGCACCGCGGATACACGTGTTTCGCCGGACCTGGACTGCCTCGATTCCGGCGAAGGCGGGCTGACCACGCGCACGGACGACTGCGACGACACCAACGGTACCATCTACGTCGGAGCGACCGAGATCGCCGGGGACGGGGTGGACCAGGACTGCGACGGCGCCGAGCTCTGCTACGCGGACGTCGACGGCGACGGATACACGGACGGCAGCACGGTCGTCTCGGCGAACCTCAGCTGCGCGGACGCGGGCGAGCTGCCCTTGGGGGGGGCCACCGGCGATTGCGATGACCACGACGCGGCGGTCAGCCCCGCCGGCGTCGAGCTCTGCTCCACCGTCGGAGTCGACGATGACTGCGACGGGCTGGCCGATGAATCCGATGCGGCTGACACAGATATCTGGTTCGTTGATACGGATGTCGACGGATACGGCGACGCACGTAGTTCAGTCTCGGCGTGCGATCAGCCTTCCGGCTACGTCGCCGACGCCACCGACTGCGACGACGGTGCGGCCGCGGTCCACCCAGACGCGGCGGAGGTGTGCGGGGGGGGCGACGCCAACTGCAACGGGCGGGTCGACGACGCGGATGCCGCGGTGACCGGGCAGACACCGTGGTACGCCGACGCGGACAGCGACGGGTACGGGGACGCATCGGCGATGACCGTCGCGTGTGTCGTCCCGGCGGGCTCCGTGGCGAACGCCTCGGACTGTGACGACACCTCGGCGAGCGCTCATCCGGGCGCCACCGAGATCACGGCGGATGGCGTGGACGAAGACTGCGACGGAGGCGAGACCTGCTACCTCGACGGCGACGTGGACGGGTATCGCGGCACCGCCCTCGTGGGCTCGACGGACCTCGATTGCTCCGACCCTGGCGAGGCCGACGCGACGACGGGCAGCGATTGCGACGACGCCGACGCCTCGGTGAGCCCGGGCGCCACCGAGGTGGTCGGCGACGGTGTTGACCAGGACTGCGACACGCTCGAGTGTTGCTTCGCCGACATCGACGGCGACGGCTACCACGACGAGAACCTGTTCTTGAGCGCCAACCTGGGCTGTGATGGCGCGGGTGAGGCGAGCGCCGCGGTGCCGGACGGCGACTGCGAGGACCTCGACGCCACCGTGAACCCGGGCGCGATCGAGGTGGCCGGGGATGCCGTGGATCAGAACTGCGACGGCGCGGAGCAGTGCTTCGTCGACGCCGATGACGACGGCTACCGCCCGGACGCCGTCTCCGAGGTCGCGAGCAGTGACACCGACTGCGACGACGCCGGCGAAGCGCTCGCCGGGGAGCCTGAGGGCGACTGCGACGACATAGACTCGATGTATCATCCGGGTGCGGCGGAGCCCGACTGTGCCGATCCGAACGACTACAACTGCGATGGTTCGGCGGGCGTGGGCGACCAAGATGGCGACGGCTACGGCGCGTGCGAAGAGTGCGACGACGCCAACGCGGCAGTGAACCCGAGCGCCGTGGAGCTCCCCGGCGACGACGTCGACCAGGACTGCGACGGGACCGAGCTCTGCTACGTGGACGCGGACACCGACGGCCATCGGCCGGACGCGACCTCGACGGTCGCGAGCGCCGACATCGCCTGCGTCGATGCGGGAGAGGCCGACGCCTCCGCCCCGGCCGACGACTGCGACGACGCGGACGCGAGCATCTTCCCGGGGGCGATCGAGGTCATCGGGGATGGGATCGATGAAGACTGCGATGGCGGCGAGCGCTGCTACGCGGATGGCGACAACGACGGCTATCGGGGCGGCGACGCCGAGGTGGTGAGCAGCGACGCCGATTGTACGAACAGCGGCGAAGCGGGCGCGACCGACCCCACTGGCGACTGTGACGACAGCTCAGCCGCCTTCCATCCCGGCGCCAGCGAGTCCGATTGCGCCGATCCCAACGACTACAACTGTGACGGCGCTACCGGCCTCGATGACCATGACGGCGATGGCTACGGCGCCTGCGAAGAGTGCGACGACGGTCACTCGGCCATCAACCCGGGCGCCGTGGAGCTCTGCAACGGCGTGGACGACGACTGCTCCGGCAGCATCGACGACGGCGCGAGCGACGCGGGCACCCTGTACGCGGACGCCGACGGCGACGGCTTCGGGGATCCGGCCGTGGCGATCACGGTCTGTGGTGAGCAGTCCGGGTACGTCTCCGACGGCACGGACTGCGATGACGCCGATCCGACGGCGTTCCCCGGGGCCACCGAGGTGGTGGGGGATGGGGTGGATCAGGACTGCGACGGCAGCGACACCCCCGCGGGCGGCGGCGACACCGGCGCGGGCGATGGCGGGGACTCTGGGCTTGTGGGGGTCGAGCGCGTCGGCGGGCTCTACGGGGGCTGCGACACGTCCGGGGGGGCTGGCTTGGCCGGGCTCGGGGTGCTCATCGCCGGCCTCGCGGGTGGGCGTCGGCGCCGTTGATGCGCTCCGGTTAGCCCACCTGCATGATGTTCGCCCTCCTGGCCGGCGCGGCGTTCGCCGCCGACGCCGCCTCCGCCAACGCCCTCGTCCCGGCCCTGTACAAGGACAAGCTGCACTTCGGAGCTTCCGTGGTGCTCACGGAGAAGGTCCACGCGGTCGTCCCGGACAACTGGGTGGCCCAACGGTCGCCGACGGGGACCTGGGAGCCGCCCCCCGACTACGTGCTCGGCCACGAGTCGGAGTTCCGGGTGGGCTACCTCTGCGGGCCGAGCTGCAAGCCGCCCGAGGACTGGTCCCGGGTCATCGAGGAGGAGCTCCTCAAGCCGCTTCACTCCTGGAGCTGGCGGGTGGAGCAGGAGGAGAAGAGCCTCACCCACCGCTTCATCACCTCCCGGGCCCCGAATGGGGTGGTGGAGATCGTGCGCGTCACCTTCAAGGCGACCGACGGAAAGGCGCTGTTCTGCCACGTGCGGCTGATGCCCGAGGGCGGCGGCATGGGGAAGGACCCGGTGATCGATAAGCTGATCCCCGCGTTTGAAGAGGCTTGTCTCGCGCTGAAGCCCTAAGGCTCAAGGCAGGAATCTGGCTCGTTCCGCCGGACGAGGAACGCGACAGGCCTCGTGTTTTCCGAAGATCCGGTAGCGCGTCGCGGCGATGATGCGGTAGCCGACGTCGAGGATCATCGTGGGGATGAAGCGGAGGACCGCGGCCCATCGCCAGGGGGAGGGGAGGTGCCGGGCAAGCTGGAGGAAGGCCTGGCTGCGCACGTACACCCGGCCTTCATCGAGAAACACCACGGTGTCCAGTGACGCCGGAATCTCTGGGTGCTGGAGGCGCAGGGCGGCCGCCGTCGGGCCCTGCAGCGGCGCGAATCGGAGCACCGAGGCGCGATCGTGCTGCAGCAGCCACTGCACCGTGAGGTCGCAGAACCCGCAGACGCCGTCGAAGAGCACCAGTTGGGCGGGGAGTGGGTCCACGGGGAGAGGGTAACCACGGCGGCTGGACGCCGGCGCAGGGCTCCAGCTTGCCTGCTGCTTTGGCGATGCCCGCTACTCGTCGAGGACTGCGTGCGCCGGGCCCGCGGCCGCCCATGGGACCAGCCGCTCGGCCCGGTAGGACTTCCAGCCTTCCAGCGGGTCTCCGGCGTCGCTGTGGAGGCGCAGGTCCGCCAGCACCTCGCCGTCGGGCGCGTACTCCACCAGGCGGATCGATCGTTTGGCAAAGCCGAGAGCCTCGTTGTCCACGCCAGCCTCGGCGGTCACGAAGCCGTAGTCCGCCAGGATGTTGCCGGTGAGCGGCTGCATGTCCGCGTCGCCCAACGCGTCGGACTCCAGCGTACCCGTGGTCGTGTCGCTGAAGCTGAAGCGCTGGCTCACGGTACGCGACGCTTCGTCCACCCGATAGCCGACGACGCGCGCGGGGGATTGGGCGACCGCCTCGTCGTAGGGGGTGTAGCCGTGGAACTGGTTGTCGAAGAGGACGATCGTCCCGTCTTCCTCGACCTCGGGCGCGTGGGCGTGGAAGGGCCACGCGAACGGGCTGCCGGTGGGCGTGAGCAAGAGGTCGCTCCACGGGGAACGCCAGCCGCTGGGTGTCCCGAGCAGCCATTGAAGCTCGCCGCCGTCGTCCAGCTTCATGACCACATCCTGGTGGCGCACGGAGACGACGAGGCCATCGTCGACCGGAACCACCCCGTTCGCGTGACACCAGTCCCACGCGGCGCCGGTGAGATCAAGACTGTCGAAGCCGATGCGTTGGGTGTCCAGGAGGCTGGCGATGGAGAGGTCGAGGGTCTGGGTCCCGTCCCAGTCGTAGCGGACAATCGCCTGGTCCGAGACGGTCTCGGGGGTGAACGTGTCGAGGGCGGTGTAGCTGGTTGGGAAGGCGGGCACCTTGGTGTGCTGCCAGTTCAGGGAGTAGAACCCGGTTTCGTCGGGATAACCTTCGTGGTTGAGGTTCGGCGCGGGGATCGGCACCATCGTGGTCGGGACGTCGGCGTCGGCCTCGCCCCAGCCGCGCACCACGCGGCCCATCAGGTCGAGCTCCCAGGCGTTGCCGGCGGCGAGCACGAAGAGGTGGCCGTTGGGGAGCAGGCGCGCGTCTCCGAACGCGCCGAACCCCACGTACCACCAGACCGGCCTCCCCGCTTCGTCGAGGAGGATCAGGTAGATCGCCTCGCCCTCCGGCTGCTTGGCGTCGAGGAGGGTCCACCCCGGCTCCAGCCGGTCGCGGTCCCAGGCGAGCACATCGATCTGGGGGAAGCTGAGTGGCAGGCTGGGGATCGCCACCTCCCACGCACGCGACGTTTGGGACCCGTCTTCGGCGAAGACCTGCGCGGTGACCGTGGTGGCCGCGCCGGGAGTGAAGCCCACGATCGGCACCATCCGGCTGGTCGCGAGCTCGGGAAAGGTGATCCGCCGCGGGCTCACACCGTCGTCCAGCGTGACCACCAGCGAGGTCGGGAGCGTGGTGCTCAGGGTGAGCTCACGCGCTGCGGCGACCACGGTCGGATCGGGCGGCTCCGCCAAGGACGCGCTCAGCTCGAGCGCGGTCTCCTCGGTGGTGCACGCGAGGTCCATCAGGATCCACATGGGAGCGCGGATAATCCGCCCCCTTCTTCGTCGCCCCCTCAAAACCCGTGGAGCCGGCCTACCGGCCGCACTCAGCCGCTCAGCGCCTTCTACGCTTCGTCAGGACCATCGCTGCGAACATCGCGCCCGCGATCCCGCCGGCGCCCTCGGTGCCGCAGCCGCAGCCGCCGGTGTCCGGGGGTGGCGTCTCCGCTTCCGGGTCCGGCGTACCCGTGTCCTCGGGGCAGGTGACGTCGCCGCCGTCGCAGTCCTGGTCGATCCCGTCGCCGCACACGTCGGTTGCTCCCGGGAACCGCGCAGCGTCGTGGTCGTCGCAGTCCGTGGGGCAGGGGGTGCCGTCGAGGTCGCCATCGAGGTCGTCCACACAGCCGTCGAGGTCGAGGTCGTACGCGTAGTCCCAGATTCCCCGGCCGTAGGTGCCGAAGCGGACCACGCCGAGCGCGGGCACGATCTCGGCCGACCAATAGATCAGGAGCGGGGCTTCCGTGCCGGTGATGTCGACCCAGGTGGTCGTCCCGGGGTCCAGTCGCCACGCCGAGGTCTCGGTTCCAGCGAAGAGCGCGCCGCTGCCTGGTTCTTCGACCAGGGAGTAGACCAGCGTGGACGGCAGACCGTCGGCGAGCGCGTCGAAGCTGTCCCCGCCGTCATGGCTGACGTACACCGCGGGGTTGGTGTAGCCGCTCCCCCCGAGGTACACCGTGTCCTTGTCCAGGGCGGAAGCGGCGATCGACGTCCCGTAGAAGTACTGCCCCCCGGGGAGCCCGCGCGCCCCCCGGCTCCACGTGACTCCGTGGTCGTCGCTCCGGTAGAACGTCCCGGAGCTGGTGACCGCGTACATCCGCTCCGGGTCCACGGGCGAGAACGCCAGTCCCCCGATGTACTCGCCAGACTCCTTTTGGAAGTCCTGCTCCGACCACGGGTCGCCGGCGGACCAGGTCCATTGGTCCTCCCGCTCATACGCCCAGAGTTGGTCCCCGCCGAAGAACAGTCGCTCGGGGTCGGTGGGGTCGGCGAGGAGCACCGGCAACCACGCCGCCGTGCCCAGGCCACCCGGGTAGTCAGCGTAGGTGAGCTGGGGGTGCGCTTCCCCGACCTGGATGAGCACGAAGCCGGGGTAGTCCGAGTACACCAGATCGTGGGTGCCATCTCCCGAGGTGAGGTGAGCGTAGTCTCCGCTCAACAGTTGGTCGAATGCGTAGACCGCGCCCTCACCGCCCTGCCCGGTGTTCACTTGATAACCCTGGTCCTGCGCACCGGCGGCGATGTGGGTCGCGTCGTCGGTGGACGTGAGCGTGCCGTAGTATTGGGATACACGCAGGCCGTTGAGGGACTGGTTCGCCACCGTCGCGAGCTGGTCGGTCGACCGGTACGTGCCGCCGTCGGTGTCGAAGAACCAGTCCTCGGTGCCGTCGCCGCGGGGGATGCAGTCGATGCCGTCGATGTCCGCGTGGAGGTGATCGGCCTCGTGGTCGTAGTAGTCGGACCACGCGTTCTGAAGGGTGAAGGTGGCGCCCCCATCCGCCGACTTGTGGGCTTCCACCCCGCCGTACACGAGCATCTCGGGGTCGATGGTGGAGGCGGTGACGCCGCCCCAGTAGTCACCCAGATCCGCGACCGAGGTGAACGTGACCCCGCCATCGTCCGCCCGCAGCAGCGTATGGGCGTTCTGGACGACCCAGAAGCGCGGAGCGCCATCGGCGCCGGTCCAGGCTTCACTCGCCGCGAGCTCGGCAGAGTCGGCATCGGGGAGGGGGCCGACGGTGGACCAGGTGTCACCGAGGTCGTCGGAGCGGAGGAGCACCCCGTCCGCCGCGAGCCATACCGGACCCGCGCCGGTGCGAGAGACCCAGAGATCTCCGGCGAACATGCCGAAGTCGTACACCTGGGTCCAGTGTGCGCCGGCATCCGTGGAGCGCCACGCGGTGTACCCGGTGTCGCGCCCGCGCACGGCGAACAGGGTTTTCGAGCCGTCGTGGGTGACGGTGAGCCGGCGCTGGGTCCAGGCCCAGTCCAGGCCGATGGCTTCGTGCCAGGAGCTGCCGGCGTCGTTGCTCCAGTGCAAGAGCCCGCCGTCGGTCCCGGCGACGAGCACGTCGGGGTCTCCCGCGGTGGCGGCGGGGAGCACCTCGAGCCAGTGCACGCCGCCGTACAGCGCGTCGCCGAGCGGCGACCACACGTCGTCCGGCCCGCGCTTCCACACGCCGCCCATCGAGGCGCCGGCGTAGAGCGCGCCGTCCGTTCCCCAGCGGGCGACGTGGGTGCGCCCAGCCTGGTTCACGCTGCCACGCTCGGTCCACCGGTCGCCGTCGTCGGGGGCGCCGTCGGGGGGTGGGGCGACGGCGAGGCTGGCGCGACGCGCGGTCGCGGCGAGGCCGTTGGTGCGCTCCACGGTGCGCCAGTCGACACCGGGTCCGGCGCGGTGGCGCTCGGCGATCCACGCCTCGCGTGCTTCATGCTCGATCGCTTCGTCTTCCCCCTCCTCTTCCCAGAACTCGGTGGGCGCCGCGCTGGGCGGCGTGTGGCGCCACCACGGGCGCTTCGAGGGGGGGAGGAGGTGCCACGCGCCAACCAACACCGCCGCCGCTCCGGCCAGCCCGAGCACGCCCCTGGTGGAGAACCGTCGCATCTCGCCTCCGCCGCGCCAGGGTAGCGCGTGAATCGTCGGAGCGCTGTCGAGACCCTGTGCGGACCCCTAGTGGCGGTGGCGCTTCCCGCCGCGATGCGGGGAGCGGGGCGCGCCGTGGGCGTACACGTCGTCGCGCCAGACGCGGGAGGTGGTGCTGGTGCGACCCGCGCTCGTGCCCGCTTCGGCGGCGGCCGAGCCGACGGCGCCAGGGCGCTCGGTGGCCGTGGGCTCCGGGGTGTCGGTCGTGGAGCACTCGGCTTCACCCGTCGGGGCCGTCGACTCGGTGGATTCGGCGTCGCCCGAGGCCTCGCCCGCGCTGCCGGTCTCGGCCGCAGTGGACTCGACGTCGGGCGTCGATTCGCTCGTCGCGGGCTCGGCGCCCGTCTCGGTGTCGACGCTGGAATCCGGTTCGGTGCTCTCGGCCGCGATCGCTTCGCCGCTTCCGGAGTCGGCGACTGCGGTGGATGAGTCCTCGGAGGCGGGTGCGGCCACGCACTCGTCTTCGGCCGCGGGCTCGCTCGAGACGCTCGACTCCTCGGTGTCGGAGGTCGCCGCTTGGTCGGCGTCGACCGCTTCGACGGGGTCGCCCTCAATGTCGACGACGAGGGCCGTCTCCTCGCTCCCGCTGGCCTCGGCGGTCGAGGCTTCTTCCGTCGACTCCGTCGCGGGGCTCGATTCCGACTCCTCGACGGGGAGGGTGGTCACGGCCGCGGCGGCCGCGGCCTCCTCTGCCTCCCGCTCCGCATCGGTTGCGCGAGCGACGTCAACAGCCAGTTCCTCTGCCTTCTCAGCGGCGATCATGTCGGCAGTGGTGTAGTCGGCGCCGTCGCAGTCCTGGTCGATCCCGTCGTCCATCACCTCGTCGGCGGTGAGGTACACGGTGTCGTCCCCGTCGTCGCAGTCGCCGTCCGCGACGGTCTGGCCGTCGGCGTCGAGATCGCCCGCCACGGTGTCGATGTAGCTGGGGGAGGTCCAGACGTACTCGAGGTCGTCATCGCCGCCGTCATCGCAGCCGGCAGCGCCGTACCAGGAGGCGCCGTCGATCTCCACCGCAGCGTAGACGTACCCGGTGGCGTCGTCGGCATCGAGGGTGAGGGTGAAGTTGCCGGCTTCGTCGCTGTCCATCGCGAAGCGCCCGTCGGGCGTGACCAACTCCACGCCGTTGACGTAGGCGGCCAGGGACTCCGGAACGGCGACGGTGACGTCGAGGTCCTGGTCGGTGGGGAGCCCGAGGTCATCGCCCAGGGTGCCGAGCGCAGCGCCGCCGGACTCGAAGCTGATCGTGACCGGCACCAGCGGCCCCGTGGTCGTCTCGGTGTGGTGCGCCATGAACGCGTCGTAGAGGAGATCGCGAGAGAAAGACTCACTCTCGTCGGCGACCACGATGGTGAGCCCGCCGCCGTACGGGTGGTTCGGCATCTCGGTGTCTTGCTCGCACACGTCGCCCGGCCGGGAGTTGTGCTTGTCGCTGCCGCCGACGAACCCCATCCGGAGGGCGTCGGTGTCGGGGTCGATCGCGTCGTGCACGGCGCTGCCGCTGTACTCGTGGCTCCACATGGTGTCGTACCCGGTGCCATCGCCCAGGCTGTTGCCGTGCTCGGAGTACACCTCGACGACGGGCTCGTAGGTGTCGTCGTAGCAGGACCAGTCCGTCGGCATCGGGTGGGTGGCGGCCGGGTGATGCGGTACGAGGAGCAGGTTGCCGTAGGACGCTTCGAGGTTCGTGGCCCAGGTGTGGATGGCGCCGCAGGTCACCACGTCGGGAGAGAGGGTGCCGACCGGCTGCATGTCCGTGGCGGTGAGCCCCGCCAGCGTGGTGTCGTCCCCGAACATCAGCAGCGTCTTGTGCCCGAGCTCGTGGCTCCCCATCATGAACCACACCTCGGCGGCGGGGATCGTGATGAATCCGCCTGCGGGGTCGTCCTCGGCGAGCGTGAGATCGATCAGGCGATCGAACCCAGCCGTGGTGCCTCCACGCCCTCCGTTGACGTGATCGGGGACGGCCGCGAAGTCGAGGCCGTTGTCGCGCGCGACCTCGTAGAGGTCCTCGAACGCGCCGCAATCCCCCGACTTGCAGGTCCCGGCGAGGTCGCTGGATCCGGCATCCCGCGACACACCGGAATGGGCGTGGATGTCGCCCAGGTAGAAGGAGTAGCCGCCGAACGTGTCTGCGGCGTGCGCGGAGGACAGGAGCAGGACGACGAGCGGAGAGATCATCAGGGTGCGGCGATGGTACGACACGCCGATCTGGCTTGTAAAGAACTCCTGACAATTATTCTGGGCGGGTGGGTGCGGCGCTCGCCCCGCCTCGCCGGGCGCGGTTCGGCCTTGCCCCGCCGGCGCGTCGGATTAGTCCCCGTCCCCTGCGGCAACGTCCCGGAGTCTCCATGCGCCTGATCGGACTTTCTTCCTGCCTTCTGCTCGCGGCGGCCTGCGGCTCTCCCAGCATCGACACCGCCGGCGGCAACGGCGACACGGCAGACACCGCAGACTCGGGGGACACCGCGGACAGCGGGGACACCGGTACGACCGGCGGGGACACGGTGGGGCCGGCGCTCCCGGAGTGCACCGCGAAGAGTGGCGCGGGCAATTCCGTCGCGCTCTCGGGCGTGGTGCTCACCCCGGACGGTCCGGTCGCAGGCGTCGTCGTCTACGACTCGAGCAGCGGGCTGGTCACCTGCGTGGGCGAGAGCTGCGACACCGCCAGCGCCACGGTCGTGTGCACGGAAGGCGTGATCAGCCCGGGCCTCATCGACCCGCACAACCACCTCCAGTACAACTCGCTCCCGCCGTGGCAGGTCGGCGCCGAGTTCACCGACCGTTACGACTGGCAGGGCGACAGCCGCTACGACGACTTCAAGGACGGCTTCAACGACATCAAGGACGCGTACGTCTGCGAGATCATGGAGTGGGCGGAGGCCCGCGAGATTGTCCACGGCACCACCGCCGCCGTCGGCAGCTCGGGCAGCGCGTGCATCGACCGGGGCATCCGGAACCTCGACGAGAACGCCGCCGCCTCCCACCTCGACAGCTTCGACGTGAAGTACAGCTCGTCGAACGTGACCAGCTCGATCAACGACGGCGACGGGGAGTCCTACAACAGCAAGCTCGCTTCGGGCAGCCTCGACGCGGTGATCAACCACGTGGCCGAGGGGCGGGACGGCAACGTGCAGGACGAGGTCGACTACATGATCGACATGGGGATGACCGGCCCGGGTCAGGTCTACGTGCACGCGACCGACGCGTCCACCACCCAGCTCGCGACGCTCGGCCTCACCAGCACGGGCATCCTCTGGTCGCCGCGCAGCAACCTCGTGCTCTACGGCACCACCACCCCGATCGAGATCGCCGACAACCTGGGCGTTCCCTGGGCGATCGGCAGCGACTGGACGCCCAGCGGGAGCATCGGCCAGCCCGAGGAGCTCGCCTGCGCCGAGGCGTGGCTCGAAGGCAAGGGCAGCCCGTTCTCCGACGTCGACCTGTGGCGGAAGGTCACGGAAGACGCCGCGCGCCTCACCGGCACCGACGGCGTGCTTGGCGTGCTGACCGCCGGCGCCGCCGCCGACATCGCGGTGTTCGACTACAGCAAGACCCCCTACCGGGCGATCATCGGCGCCGACGAGAAGACCGTGCGCCTCGTGGTGGTCGGCGGCGAAGCGGTCTACGGCCGGAGCGAGCTGGTGGACGGCCTCGCGCCCCACCCCGACTGGTGCGACACGATCGACGCGTGTGGGGAGTCCCGCACCTATTGCCTCAAGGGCGAAGACAGCGGCGATCTCTCCGACACCCTCGCCGACGTCGAGAGCTCCCTCGAAGCGGCGCTCGCCGACCACACCATGCCCGCCGGCTACGAGTATGCCGGCGAGCTCTACGGGCTGTTCTCCTGCGTCGACGACCGCGACGTCTGCGATCTCCGCGAGCCGGGGGCGGGCGACGAAGACGGCGACGGCGTCGCCGACTCCGGCGACGTGTGCGCGGGCATCTACGATCCCAACCAGTGGGACACCGACGGAGACGGCCTCGGCGACTCCTGCGACAAGTGCCCGACCGTTCCCGGCGAAGACTGTACGCTCGACACCAGCGATCGCGATGGCGACGGCATCGCCAACGACGACGACAGCTGTCCCGACGTGTACGACGACGGGACCGACACCGATGGCGACGGCCAGGGCGACGCGTGCGACGCCTGCCCCGACACGCCCAACGACCCCTCCGGGGGGTGCCTCACCACCGTGGACGTGGTGCGGCAGGGCGGCTTCGCCGACGGAACCGTGGTGACCCTGGAGGGCATGGTGGTGACCGCGGTGCGTTCGGGCGCCGGGTTCTTCCTCCAGCTCCCTGGCGCGACCGAGTATGGTGGCATCTACGTCTATGATCCGGGCGGCGCGGCACCGTCCCCCGGGGATGTGGTGACCGTGACGGGCGCCTTCACCGAGTACTACGGGATGACCGAGCTCACCGGGCCGACGGTCTCTGTGACCGACAGCGCCGAGGTGCCCGCGCCGCTGGTGAAGTCCACCTGCGATGTGGCCGCCACGCCAGAGCCCACCGAGAGCATGCTTGTCGTCTTCGCGAACGCCACGGTCACCGACGAGAACGCCGACTCGGACACCGACACCCCCGACTACGACGAGTACGTGATCGACGGCTGCCTCCGGGTCGATGACTTCCTCGACGATTCGCTCGATCAGCTCCCGCTGGACACGACGCTCACCACGCTGACCGGCGTGATGATCTACTCCTTCGACAACGTGAAGGTCGCGCCGCGCTCCCTCGACGACGTGATTATCAACACCCCGTGATGCGCACCCTCACCTTCGTCCTCCTCCTCTCGGCCTGCGGAAGTGACTCGCCGGCCGCGCCGGCTCCGGAAGCTGCCCCGGCGGATGCGCCCGTCGCCCCGACGGTCGACGCGCCCGTGGCCACGAAGTCCACCAACCCTGACGCGCCGCGGGTCCCCGCTCGCACCAAGGATCGGGTGGCCGCGAGCCACATCCTCATCGCGTACGCCGAGGCGATGAAGGCCCCCCCAGAGATCACGCGCACGCGGGAGGAGGCCCGCGCCCTCGCCGACGACGTGCGAAAGCAGGCCATCGCCCCCGGTGCGGACTTCGCGGCGTTGGCCAAGAAGTACAGCGACGACTCCACCGCGGCGCGTGGGGGCAGCCTCGGCGCGTTCGGCACCGGGAAGATGGTGAAGCCCTTCGAGGATGCGGTCACCGCCCTCCAGCCGGGCGAGATCGGCGCGGTCGTGGAGACGCCGTTTGGGTTCCACGTGATCCGCCGCGACGAGCTGGTGGAGGTGCACTGCGCCCAGCTCATGGTGGGCTTCTCCGGCTCCGAGAAGTCGCTCCCCGGGGTGACCCGCGGCAAGGAGGACGCGCGGGCGCGCGCCGAAGCCGCGAAGAAGGAGCTCGAAGGCGGCGCCGACTGGGGCACGGTGGTGCGGAAGTACTCCGATGGCCCGCTCGGCGACGACGCCGGGGATCTCGGCTGGTTCGGTCGCCACCAGCTCATGCCCCAGCTCGACGATCCTGCGTTCGACCTGGACATCGGGGGGACCAGCGCCGTGCTTGAGTCTCCGGTCGGCTTCCACGTGCTCAAGCGTCTGGACTGATGCGGCCCGGGGAGCCGAGTCGCACGGCCCAGTGGGTGGCGTTCGCGCGCGGGCTCGGCCACCACGAGGTGCCGTCGATCCACGAGGATCGGGTGGCGCGCGCCCTGCTTGGGCCCCCGTGGTCGACGATGCTCGCGGCCGCCGACGTCGCCCCGCCGCTCGCCAGGGTGATGGTGGGCGCGGGGGATCGCCTCAGCGGCGGGCGCACGCGCTTCATGTCGTACCGCACCCGTGTGCTCGACGACGTGGTGCGCGAGGGCGCGGCGGCGGGCATCCGTCAGGTGGTCCTGCTCGGCGCCGGGCTCGACGCCCGGGCGTGGCGCCTCGGAGACGCGCTGGCCGACGCGGTCGTCTTCGAGGTCGATCACCCCGACACCCAGGCCTTCAAGCGGGAGCGCCTCGCCGGCCTCCCCTCCGTGGCGCGGGAGGTCCGCTTCGTCGGCGTGGACTTCGAGAAGGACGCGTTGGACGCCAAGCTCCTCGCCGCCGGCTTCGACGCGCGCTTGCCCGCTACGGTGCTCTGGGAGGGGGTGGTGATGTACCTGCCCTCCGAGGCGATCGACGCGACACTACGTATTCTCCGAGGCCTCCTGGCGGCGGGCAGCCTCCTGGCGATCAGCTACAGCCGCAGCGGGAGCGGGCGGATCGAGCTGCTGCGGCGTTCGGTCGCGGTCGTCGTGGCGGCGGCGGGGGAGCAGTTCCGCCACCACGAGGAGCCGCCGGCGATGCGGGCGCGGGTGGAGCGCGCGGGCTTTCGTTGGCGTTGGGACGAAGGGCACCCCGACTGGGCGCCGCGGCTCACCGGACGGCGTACGACCTGGGACATCCAGCGCGTGGTGTTGGTCGGAGGCTGAGCTGCGGGCCACGGCCGCGGCTTCGGGATAGACCTGCGGCCCTCCCGGAAGTCCCCATGTCCGCACTGCGTTTCGCCCGCCTCGGCCGCGCCTGGCACCTTGAGATCGACGACGCCGAATCGCTTCGGCAGGTGCTCACGCTGGACGACGCGTTGTGGATCGCCACCAGCGCCCCGATCGCGACGTTGCACGGGGACCCCGGGCTCCTCGCCCAGCTCGATCCCGACCACGACGGGCGGATCGGCCTCCGCGACGTGAAGGACGCCATCCGGTGGACTTTCGACCAGCTCTCCCAGCCGGGGGAGGTCAAGAACGCGCCGGGTCCGCTGGTGCTCGCCGCGATCAAGGATCCCGCGCTGCGCGCGTCGGCGCAGACCGTGCTGGCGCGTGCCGGCGCCAGCAACGCCAACGCGGTGACGCTGGATCAGGTTCGGAAGGTCCACGCGGAAGAAGAGGCGAAGGGCCTCGCCACGGCGGACCGGGTGCTCCCCGCCGCCGCGGGCGAGGACGAAGCCCTGCGGGCCTACGTCCTCCACGCGATCGACGTGACCGGGGGGGCGCCGCACCCCTCCGGTGACCCCGCGCTCTCGGCGGAGACCCTCGCCACCTTCCGGGCGGACCTCGTCGCGTGGACCGACTGGGTCGAGCGCGGGCGGCTCGTGACGCCGGACGCGGTCACGGAGGTGAACCCGCTCGGGGAGCGGACGCCGGCGGCCGCGGCGGCGGTCGCCGTCGTCGCGACGAAGGTCGACGCCTGGTTCACGCTCGCGGACGCCGCGGCGGTGGACCCCGCGGTGGCGGAGCGTGCCTGGCCGCGGATCGAGCTCGGCGAGGGGAAGGTCCTGCTCGATGCGGGCGAGGTCGCCGCCCTGCTGGTGCAGGCGCCCCTGGCGCGCCCGGCCGTGGACGGGCGGTTGCGTCGGGACATCGCGTTGAATCCGGCGTGGGCCGCCGCCGTTCACGCGCTCTTCGACGCCGCCGCGATCCCGCTCGGCTTCGGGGACGACGGCTTCGACCGCGCGGCGTGGACCGCCCTCCGAGCGCGTCTCGCTCCGTACGAAGCCTGGGTCGCGGGACGCCCCCGGGACGCGGCGAAGGGCCGGGATGACGCGCTCGTTGCGGCGCACCTCGCGTCCGCCGAGCTGCCCGCCCGGGTGGAGGCGCTTTTGGAGCAGAGCAAGGAGAGCGCGGCGATCGTCGCGGGCTTCGACTCGGTCGAGCGGCTGGTTCTGTTCACCTCACTCCTGGTCACGTTCACCTCGTCGTTCGTGAGCTGCACCGACCTGTTCCGCGACGGCCGCCAGCCGATGTTCAACATGGGTGAGCTCATCGCGGATGGCCGTCGCTTCAAGCTGGCCATCCGCGTCCCGGACAAGACCCGCAGCGTGGCGTTCGCCGGGCTCTCCAGCACGTTCCTGGTCTACGCGAACGTGGGGCGGCGGGCCGGCGCGTGGGACTACGAGGTGGTCGTCCCCGTGACCGCGGGCGAGCGGGGAACGCTGATTGAAGGAGCATTCTGCGCGTTCATCGACCGCGACGGCAACGAGCTGCTCGCCCAGATCAACAAGGTGATGCGCAACCCGATCTCGATCATGGAGGCCATCTTCGCGCCGCTCGCGGCAATCCAGGGCGCGGTGGAGGGCTGGTTGGAGCGGCGGCAGGCGGCCGCGGAGGCGGAGCTCACCGCCAAGGCCTCGGAGGCGGCGACGAGCGCCGCGGCGTCCGGGGTGGATCAGGCGTCCTCGGTGGGCGCGACGGCGATCAGCGCGGCGCAGGCCGGCGCGGCCGCGACGCCTCCGGTGGTCGGCGCGGCGGCGAAGGCCCCGGCCTCCAGCCCGGGGATGAACGCGGCCGCCCTCACCGCGATGTTCACCGGCGGTTCCATCGCCATCGCCGCCCTCGGGTCGGCGTTCGCCTTGATGGGCGGGTTCATCTCCTCCCTCTCGCCGCTGGGCCTCGTGGGGGTCGCGGTGGGTGTCGCATCGGCGTTCGTGGTGCCGACCGCCACGCTCGCGTGGGTGAAGCTCCGTCGGCGCGACGTCGCGGCGCTCCTCGAAGGCAGCGGCTGGGGCGTGAACCACCGCCTCCGGATCGAACGCCCGGTCGCCGCCCTGATCACGGAGCGGCCGGAGCTCCCGGATGGCGCACGCACCGCGGGCAAGGATGCTGGCGACGGTCCGTTGCCCGGCATCCTCACCACGCTCGCCGTGCTCTTCGTGCTCTTCGCGGTGATCTGGGCGTGGCGGGCGGAGCTCTCCAGCGCCTTGCACCTCGACCTCGGGCCCTTCTCCCCGACGGCGGCCGAGGTCGTGCCTGCCGACGCGGCGACGGCCCCGCCCGAAGCCGCCCCGCCGGCCGCCCCGGTGCCCGAGCCGGCGCCGGCGCCCGCCGACGCGGGGTAGCGCGCGTCAGTTGTCTGGCGCCCCCGCGTCGATCCAGAGGCCGATCGCCTCGATGGTGTCGGCGTCGAGGTAGGCGAAGGTCTTCGGCATCTGGCTTCCGTAGTCGGGCGGCGGGTCCCAGGCGATCTTCAGGTACACGTAGCTGTTCGCGTGGTTGCCCGGGTCCACCAGGGGCATCCCGCCGGAGGTCTCGCTCAGCAGGTTCCCCAGGACCGTGTCGGGGTCCTGCCCCCACTCGTCGTGGCAGTTGTGGCAGTGGCGGTTCATCCAGACGTTGTTGAACACGCCCCTCCACGCGTCGTCGTTGGCGGCGCCGGCGTCGATCCAGTCGGCGAGCGCGGTGAGGGTGACGTCGTCGACCAACGGGGTGGCGGGGGGCATCCGCTGCTTGCGGTCGGCCGGGGCGTCGTGGGCGATCTTGTCGTACAGCCAGCTGGCATCACGGTCGCCGGGGATGACGAAGGGGTCCGCGAAGGTGCCGTTGAGGAGGGTGTCGTAGACCGCGTCGGGGCTGGCCACGCCGCCCCAGTCCCAATGGCAGTCGCCGCACACGTCGCGGTAGACCGGCCACACATCTCGATAGTAGCTCGGGCCGGTGTCGGCGCCGGAGTCGGCGGTGTCGGTTGCGGAGTCCGCGGTGTCGGCGGTGTCCGCCGCGGAGTCGACGGTGTCGCCCGTATCGGCGGCGGTGTCGGCCGTGTCGGCGGGCAGGCCCGTGTCGGTCGGGGCGGCGCTGTCGTTGGTGGCGGTGGCACAGGCGAAGAGCAGGGAGAGCATGCGGACAAGGTAGCACCGGCCCCGGATCGCGACGGGCGGACCCGACCGACGGGTGCCCCCGGCTACGCCCTGCCGCTCACCGCGCTGGACTCGGGCCACCGGGAGGTGGCGGCGGCGAGCGCCCGCGTACGGCTTGCCCGTGAACCATTTTGAAATGACCCGAGACAGGCTAGAGCCCGCGGATGCTGATCGCCTTCTTCGCGCTCCTGACCCCGATGACCCTCGCCGCGGCGCCGCCGCCCATCGTCCGCGGAGAGCGCACCGACGACTACCCCGAGGTGGTCTTGCTCCGGCACACCACCGCCGACGGCAACGTGGCGTTCATCTGTACGGGCACGCTGATCACGCCCTCCGTGGTGCTGACCGCGGCGCATTGTCTCAGTGATGTATCAGGGTACAACCTCACCGACATTCGCGTCTCCTCGGGTTCAGTATGGACGAAAGACGTGCCCGAGCGCCTCGCCTCGGACTGGAAGATGCATCCGGATTATTCCGTATCCTCTGACGGCATGGAGATCGTCGCGGACCTGGGCCTGGTGTACCTCGACGAGCCCTACGACCTACAGCCGCACGCGCTCAACGCCTCGGCGCCGACGGACGCCGACATCGGGACGAACTTCCGCTACGTCGGCTGGGGTGCCAGCTCGGACACCGCGGGTGACCAGGGCTACTACAAGCGCGTGGCCGATATTCCGCTCAACGGTTTCGAGACCGAGTTCCTCCTCGGCTACGATGGGGAGAACGGCTCGGCGACCTGCGGCGGGGACAGCGGCGCGCCCGTCTTCGCGCTCAACGCGGGGGAGGTGGGCGCCGAAGTCGGCGTACACTCGTTCGGCCGCGACGACGATGGCACGATCTGTGCCGGAAGCATCTCGGGGGACACCCGCGTGGACCTCTACCTGGACTGGCTCCTCGCCGAGGTGCCAGACGTGACGGTCGACGAGGGCGGGGGCGACACGGGGACCGTCGACACCGGCGGGCAGGACACAGGCGGCGGGGAGGACACGGACGACGGCGCCGACACTGGCAAGCCAGGTGGAGTCGGGCATACGGAAGAACCCGCAGGGCTCTGCGCGACCGCCGACGCAGGAGCTGGTGCGTGGTTTGTCCTCGCCGCGGGCCTGGCTGCCGTCACGCGGCGGCGCACCACCCGTCGGGACTCGACGTCGTGACCGCGTCGTTCCCGGCCCTGCCAATCTCCCGTGTCGCCGCCTGGGTTCAGGGGGTGCTCTTCGGAGGAATCCTCCTCGCGAGCAGCGGGCTGGTCTTGGCGGGGACCGGCGGGGACCCGGTGCTCGGATACCACGTCACTCCGTCGGAGTTGCGGATTGACGCCCATCTCGGGCTCTTCTCCGAGGACCGGGTCGTGGCTCGCTCGGCGCTCGGTCCCGCGCGGGCGGTCACCCTCACCGGCGGCGCGCGGCGTACGTTCGGCACGGGGATGCCGGGGTATTGTTCTGGCGAGTGGACGCTCGATGACCTCGGACCGGTGCAGGCGGCGTGGGACTGTGGCCGCGCTGGGGTGCTCGTAGAGGTCAACGGGGGTGGGCGTCCGCTGTGGCTCAGTCCGCCGGACCCGACGGCGTTCCTCGCGGCGCTGGAGAATCCGGGAAACACGTATGATACGATGGTGCCGACGCCGCCGTGGTCCGGAGGGTTCTTCGCCCTCGCCGTTCTCCCCCTCTTGATCCTCGCCGGGGTCTTCGCGCTGGTGTTCGCGAAGGTGAAGGGGATGGTGTACCGCGTCGAGGGTGGGCAGCTGCTCGTGCCTGCTTCGTTCAGCACCGTGCGGGTGAAGCTCGCAGGGGGCCGGGCGTGGAAGGGCCCGCTCGGCAATGGGGCGCGGGTGGCCGGAACGGCGGTCCCCTGGGTGCTCTACCTGGGGCTCTTTCGCGGCGGTGGGCGGTGGGCGCACATGGCGGCGACGAACGTCAAGCTCGGCTGGTGGGTCCTCGGCGACCGCAACGTCTACGTGAGCCCCGCGGATGATCTGGCTTTTGAGGCTGCACTTCGCGCAGAGGGTGTGAAGATCGGTCCGGCGGGTGAACCATGAGGGATGGTTCAACGATGGGTCGGTCGCCGCGGTCGGTTCCACTTGCACCGGGCGCCCCTTCCCGGGTACGGTCGCGCGCTCACCGGTGATGGGATGATGGGGACGAGCCCCGACTCGGGCGGCCACGCCCCCCCGAGGGCCAGGCGCCTGGTCACGAGGCAACGCGCGGGGGGAGTCCTGGTCGTCTCGTCGTTCCTGCTCGCGGGGCCGGCGCTCGCCGAGGAAGCGGACCCACCGCCCGCCGCCCCCGCCGCGCCGCCCGCACCCGATCCCGGCGCGCCGCCCGCACCCGCCCCGGCCGCGCCGCGCGGCCCGCACCGTCGTCACGATGCGGGCCCCCGGAGCGACGACCTCGTCCACGTCGTCCCGATCTTCACCGTCGCCACCACCACCCGGAACCTCTCGTTCGGCGGGCGGATGTCGGTGGGGCACGAGCTGGGGCCGGCGTTCACGCTCACCCTCGCCGGCGACTGGCTGCTCAGCGGCCTTGTCGCCGGCTTCCTCCTCGATGATCTTGGAAGTCCCCGGTTCGTCGGCTCGGAGGTGGCGAGCTGGACGTTCGCCTGGCCCGGCACCGCCGCCGCGCCCCCCGTCGTCCGCCGCTGGCTCCCTCGCGTCTCGCTGGGCGTGGGCCTCTGGGAGACCGCGGAGGTGGACTCGCTCCTCCAGAGCTTCCGCACCGAGGACTATGGCTTGTACCTGGCCGACAGCCTCGGGGGGCAGGTCGGGCTCCTCTTCCCCTACGTGAGGCTCGCCTTCGGGCTCCGGCCGTTCGGCAGCTCCTTGTACCTGCGTGAGGGTCGCGAGTACCCCACCGACTTCCAGTTCACCAACGCGGTGCTCGACGTCGATGTGTCGCTGGACCTCGCCCAGCTCTGGCGCGCGGGTCGCCCGCAGACGGCTCCATGATCCTGCTCGTTCTGGCGTGCGTCCCCAATACGCCGGCGATCGTGGCTCACCGCGGCCTCGGGGTGCTCCCCGACAGCGAGGAGAACGCGCCCGACCACCTCGCGGCCGCGTTTGAAGCCGGGTTTGGTGCGGAGCTCGATCTGCGGATCGACGGGGATGGTTGCGGCGGCGAGCCGAGCGCCGCAGCGGTGGAGGGGTGCTTCGACCTCGGCCATTCGGCGCCGAACGGGCACACCTTCGCGGAGGTGGTTGAGGCGTTCTCGGCGATGGACGCCGACCTCGCTGGGCCGACGTTGGTGCTCGACGTGGTCAACGACCCCGATCGCCAGGTGTCGTTGCAGATCGTGGAGTACCTCTCGGTCGCGCTCCCGGGCACCGTCCTCGGGCAGACGCCGATCCTCCTGGAGTCGAGCTCGTTGGACGGGCTGGCGATGATCCACGCGTCGGTGGAGACGCTCCACCCCGACCTGGACCTGCGGCTCGCCGTGACCTACTTCGCCGACCCGGAGCTGACGGTCCCCGACTACGTGGACGCCGTGGTGACCCACATCGGTGAGCTCCCCACGGACCCCATGCCCGTTCCGGTGGCGGCGTTCGGCGTGGCGACCCAGTCAAGCGTCAAGGCAGCGATGTACGCCGCCAGCGACGTGCAGTGGGTGATCACCGACGTGCCGACGCGCGTCGCGGGGATCACCGACGAAGCCCGCTGAAGCCGACGGCTAGCCGACCGCGTACGCGAGGTTCGCGGCCACGCCGGCCATCTTGTGCGGCGGGCGGACGAACGCGCTGCGCCACCGGCGGCTGCCCGCGACCCGCTTCTTGAACGTGGCCTCGTCGAGGCCGGAGTGCTTCAGCGCCTCCTCGAGCTCGTTCTTGGCGTTCTGACGCGCACGGAAGAGCATCATCTGGACGCGGCTCTGCACGTTGACGCGGCCGTCGCCGGTGGTCTCGATGGGGAGGAAGATGGCTTCGGGGTGCTGGCCCATGATCGCGGCCTGCACGCCGTCGGAGACGCCGGAGCTCGGCATACACCCGAAGGGTTTGACCGAGATCGTCATGTGGTTGACCCGGTCCTCCACGAAGTGCAGGAGCTTGCCGACCTCCATGTGCGCTTCGCCGCCGCGGACGGCGTTGTCGTAGTGATCCTTGGCGAGCGCGGCGATCTTCTCCATGTCGGGGAGCTCGTAGCCGTGCAGCCCGATGGTGTTCGCGTAGAGCTGGAACATGCCCCGGACGGCGATCTCGGCCGCTTCGAGCAGCCAGAGCTTCTTGGTGGGGTTGGTGCCGGCGAGGCCCTTCTTCGCGGTGTCGTCTTCGCGGAGCTCCATGCGCTTGCGGGTGTCGTGGCGGTTCTCCCACACCATGAACAGGAGCCAGTTGGTGACGCCCTGGATGTCGACTTCCGCACCTTCACTCTCGAGGAAGCGGAACAGCTGGTAGTTGCCGTCGCCCTCGGTGGTCATCGCCCAGAACTCGCCGATGACTGAGACCAGCGGCTTGGGCTTGGTGCGGTCCACCTCCACCCGGCCCATGATGCGCCGCGCCTTCACCAGCGCGGGCACGATGGCGCCGCGGCGGCGGAACGTCGCCTCCAGGAGCTCGCGGGACTCGGTGATCGCCTTGTCCGTGCTGCCCTCCACGATCTCGTAGGGGCGCAGGCGGTAGCCGAGCAGGTTCAGCACGTCCCCGGCGACGAGCGCGCGGGCGATGCCGAAGATGAAGTCCTGGTTGATGGTGAGCCCGACCTCTTCGCCGGTGGCCTGCTTCACCCCGCCCTGCTGCTGGAAGAGCACGACCCGGAAGCCGTCGAAGCCGGCGTCGCGGAGCGCCTTGCGGTACTCGGTGACGTACATGCCGAAGCGGCAGGGCCCGCACGCGCCGGCGGTGAGGAACAGGTAGTCCTTGATGATGCGCTCGGTGGGGATGGCTTCCACGTCGCGCATGTGGACGAGCTGCTTCACCAGGTTGCCGACCGTGTAGTAGGTCGGGTTGCACTGGCCACGGTTGCCGAACTCCTTGCCGAGCGTGAGCGCGGTCTGGTCCGGGGCGTCGAGCGGGCGCACGTTGTAGCCGAGGCCGGCGAGCATCGCGCACACCAGGGAGTCGTGGGCGAGGGTGAGACCCGAGACGAACAGCGTGGTGTTCGGTCGGTCCGACGCCATGAACTCGTTGTTGGAGTGGACGCGCTCCACGTACTGTTCGCGGTCGAGGCCGAGGCGGCGGGCTTCGTCGGCGGCGAACTTCGCGAGCTCGGCGTCGATGTCGATCGGAGCGTTCTCGAGGGTCATGGGGTCACCTGATGGAGCGGGTCGGGGGTCGGGGGTCGGCTATTTTGCGGCGACGGAGCTGCCCGAGGCGAGGGCTTCGAGCTCCCGGCGCTTCTCCGCCACGCGGCGGGCGAGCTCGGCGCGGCGACGGGTCCGCTCATGCAGCTCCTCCTCCACGCGCTTGAGCCGGTAGGCGTACGTCTTCACCCGGATGGCGATGCTGCCACCGGGCTTGTTCGCGTCGATGTCGTGCAGCCCGGACCACGGGGTCTTCGCGGCGTGCACGATGCTGTCGATGAGCCCGTAGGTGGGCGCGTCGTGCCCACACTTGAAGCTGGAGAGATCGAGGATCGCGAGGTTCGGGTGGCGCGCGGCGTAGCGGGCGGCCCACACCTTCTGGGTGCTGTTCGCGGAGTAGTTCTCCGGCCAGACCTCGTTGATCGACATCGGGTCTTCGTCGCCGAAGAACTTCTTGAGCCAGGCGCGGTCCCGCGGCAGGCTGCGGATCGAGAGGATCGGGTAGCCGAGGACCTGGAACTCCTCGGGAATCCCATGGTTGAGCCCAGGATCGAGGTGGTACGGCCGGCCGATCATCAGGATCGCCACGCGATCTTCCCGCTCCACCTGCTCAAGGATGAGCTTCCCCTTGGCCTGCATCATGTCGTCGAAGGCCGTGAGCGCCGCGAGGCCCTCCTCCACCGCGAAGTCCACCTCGTCGCGGGTGACGCCGAGGCGCGGGCCCCAGATATCGAAGAGCTTGTGCTTCATCAGGTTCGGTTCAGTGAAGGAGAGCGCGGCGTCGATGTACTCGATGCCCAACTTCTCGAAGAAGTTGGTCTCCTTGGTGAACGCCGCCTTGATGACATTGGGGTTGCCGGCCACGATCGGGCAGGCGGTCTGGTCCATCGACCCTTCGATCCAGCTCGGCACGTGGGTGAGGCAGGGGTACCAGATGTAGTCGAGCGGGCCCTTGCGCTTGTCCTTGTGCAGGTGGAACAGGAGCTCGTGCATGTGCGCCTGGGTGACCTTGCTGGGGAAGCAGGGGTCGATGCTCCCGTAGCGGCCCCCCTCGGCGAACATCTCCTCGGTGGTGGCGCTCGAGAAGACCACGTGGTCCCTGTGCACGCCGAGCACTTCGAGGAAGGTGCGGAAGAACGGGCCGGTGCTGTACATGTTCAGCACGCGGGGGAGGCCGACGCGGACCTGGCTGAGGTCCACGTTGCTGCGCTGGAACCCGCGGTTGAACACGCGGCGGGCCACGCGGAAGAACGGGAGCTTGCGCACCTCCACGTCCTTCACCGACTCGCCCGCCTTGGGCATCGGCCGCGGGGTGTAGAAGTGGCGGAAGGCGAGGGTGCTCTCCTCGTGCACGAGGTTCGGGTAGTGCTCCCGCACCTTCGCCCGCTCCTTCGCCAAGACCTTGAGCGCCTCGTTGCTCTCCACGGTCCCCTTCTCACACGAGAAGCCGGAGATGTAGCGGCTGGTGCGCCCGTCGGGCGTGGCGGTGTCGATGAACGTGCGCGAACAGTTGTTCGGGCAGAAGTGACACTTGGTGGACTCGTCGGTTCGGCTGGTGAAGCTCAGGTTGATCGCGGCGTCCATGCCGATGAAGGTGCTGCTGCCGCGGCGGGTGACCACCCGGAGCGTCTCCATCGCGGCGCCGATCGCCCCGGCCTCGCCACAGTGCGGGTGAACCCGTACGTCCGCGTTGGGGACGCGCTGCTTGATGTAGTCGACCTGCGCCTTCACGGCGGCGAGGTTGCGCTGGGTGCCGCCCTGGAGCACGAAGCGGGTGCCGAATTGGGCGAGCCGGGGCACCTGCACCACGTACTGCCACACGTTCTTCGGGAGCACCTGGGCGAGGCCCGCGAGCATCTCACTGGCCTTGAACCCCTCTTTCTGGAAGTTCACCCGGTCGGCGTCGAGGAAGACGGCGCAGCCGTAGGAGAACTTCGGGGCCATGGGCGCGGCGAAGGCGGTCTTGGCGTACTCGATGAGCGGGACGCCGAATTGATCGGCCATCGCCTGCAGGAGCATGCCGTTGCCGGCGCTGCACTGGTTGGAGAGGCGGAAGTCCTTCACGTCCCGTCCGCCGCCGGCGATCTCGCGCAGGAACAGCACCTTGATGTCCTGGCCGCCGATGTCGCAGATCACGTCGGCGTCGGGGAAGAACGACACCGCGGACATCATGTGGGCGACGGTCTCGACCACGTTCACGTCCGCCTTCACGGACTCTTCGAGCACCGCGGCCGCGTAGCCGGTGGCACCGAAGCCGAGGCAGGTGAGGGTGGCGCCCTGCCGGGTGACGTAGGCCTGGATGTCCGCCAGGATGTCCTTGGTGTCCTGGATGGGGTTCCCTTTGGAGAGGCGGTAGCTCTTGTAGAGCACCCGACCGTCTTCGCCCACGAGCACCGCCTTGCTCGACGTGCTGCCGCCGTCGAGCCCGATGACGCCGCGCACCTCCTCGCCGGGGGCGAAGGTGGAGGGGATGAACTCGGGGAGGGTGTACTCCTCGAGGAAGGAGGTGAGCTCTTCTTCGTCGCGCACCAGCGGCTGGCCGGCGCCGTGGGCGAGGCTGGCGCTGCGGCCGTGGAGCATGTAGTCGCGGAGGCCGTCGAGCCCCTTGTACTTGCCGAGATCGGGCTGGTCGTCGGAGTGGTCGGCGAGGCCGTAGACGACCGCGCCGAACGCCGCGTAGTACTGGGCGTTCTTCGGGGTGTAGATGAGCTCTTCCACCTTGCGGTCCCTCGGCCACTCGTAGCCGCGCTGGTCCCAGGTCTCGGGGATGCGCATCCGCCAGCACTCCACGAGGAAGGGCAGGTAGACGTTGGGGCCGCCGAGGAGCAGGACCTCGGGCTTGAGCGTGTTGCCGCGGGTGAGGACGGCGAGGTTCTGGTGGACGATCGCGTCCGCCAGGCTGTTCATGATCTCCGGACTTGGAATGCCGGACTTCACCAGGTTCACGATGTCGGTCTCGGCGAAGACACCGCACTTGGCCGCCACGTGGTGCAGCGCCTCGGGGTTGAACCGGAGCGAGGCCAGCGCGCTCGGCTCCATGCCCACCTTGATCATGCACTTGTCGATCGTGGCGCCGGTGCCCGACGCACACTTGTCGTTCATCGAGGTGATGGCCTGCCGCTGCTTGCGCCCGTCCTCCCCGACGACCTCCGTGAACATGATGATCTTCGCGTCCTGCCCGCCGAGCTCGATGACCGCGTTCACCGTGGGGTGGAGCTTCTCCACCGCGAGGGTGACCGCGTTGACCTCCTGCACGAAGCGGGCGCCGAGCGGGCCAGCGAGAGGGCCGGAGCCGGAGCCGGTGATGAAGATGCGGACATCGTCCGCGTCGGGGAACGCGTTGCCGATGCGCACCAGGAAGTCGAGGACCGTCTCGGGCTGGCGCGTCTCGTGGCGTTGGTAGTCGGACCACAAGATCTCGAGCGAGCCGGGATCGACGACCGTGGCCTTCACCGTGGTGCTGCCGACGTCGAGGCCGATGGCGATGCGCGAGGACATGGGCGAGCTCCGCGGGACAAGACCGGCGGGGTCCCGCCGGCTGACTGACATGTCAGTCTAGTTGCCCACGCCTAAGCTGATCCCGGCGGTCCGCAAGGAGGTCGGGCGGTTTTTACACATCTGGGGACGGGCGGGCCCGGCGGTCGGCGCAGAGGGGAGGCCGACGCCGATCTGGGCGATGCGCTGGGCCCGGTCCGGACGGAATCCGAGTCCGGCGCGCATCGCGGCGCCGCGGCGGCGGGCCTCCGGGTGGGGGCCGCATGCGGAGCACGCTACATTCCCGCCCCCTCCCGTGCCCCGTTGAAGCCTCGCATCCGCATCCTCTCCACCGGCGGGACCCTGGGCATGCTCCCGGGGGAGCCCGGCACCCTCGCCCCGTCCGCGGTCAGCGACAACGTGCTCCAGTACATGCGGGGGTTGGAGGCCGAGGTCGAGCTCTCGGCCGAGGGGCTCTGGAACCTCGACAGCTCCGACATGGGCCCCGAACACTGGACGCGCCTCGCCGAGGCCATCGCCGCCCGCCTCGACGACGTGGACGGGTTGGTCGTCCTGCACGGCACCGACACCATGGCGTGGACGGCCGCCGCGCTCTCGTTCGCGCTGCGCGGGCTGCCGAAGGCGGTGGTGCTCACCGGGGCCCAGCGCCCGATCGCCTGGGTGCGCACCGACGCGCGAAACAACGTGGTCCACAGCGCGCTCTGTGCGGGGATGGCCATCCCGGAGGTCACGGTCTTCTTTGGACGGTGGCTGTTCCGGGGCAACCGGGTCACCAAGACGTCGATCCAGAGCTACGAGGCGTTTGAGTCGCCGAACTGCCCCCCCATCCTCGAGATGGGGGTAGAGGTGCAGGCGGGCGAGGTGCCGCGCGCGGCGCAGGGGCCGTTCGTGGTGGACGCGCGCTTCGACTCGCGGGTCGCGGTCCTCCCGGTGGTGCCGGGCTCCGACGGCGCCACGCTGGACCAGGCGGTGGCGGCGGGGATGCGCGGGGTGGTGGTGCAGGGCTTCGGAGCGGGGAACATGCCCCAGCGCGGCTGGCCGCAGGCGATCGCGCGGGCCACGAACGCGGGCGTCGCGGTCGTGGTGCACAGCCAGTGTCTCCGCGGGCACGTGCAGCTCGGCTCGTACGAGGGCGGCCGTGCCGCGCTCGACGCGGGCGGGATGTCCGCCGCGTGGATGACGCTCGAGGCCGCCACGGTGAAGCTGATGCACGGCCTCGGGCGGGGCCTGGAGGGCGCGGCGCTCGCCGAGTTCTACACCACCGACCTCGTCGGGGAGGGCGCCTGATGTCCCGCGCCGCGCCGCTGAGCGCGCCGGATCGGCGGGCGAACCTCCTGGCGGCGGCGCGCTCCGTCTTCGCGCAGCGGGGGTACCACTCGGCGAGCGTCTCCGACATCCTCGAAGTGGCGGGCGTCGCGCGCGGCACCTTCTACAACCACTTCGACTCCAAGCGGGACGTTTTCTCGGCCGTGCTCGCCGAGCTGATGGGCGAGGTGCTCTCGGGCGTCGCGCCGATCGACGTGGCGCAGCCCATCCCCGAGCAGGTCCACGCAAACCTCCGGGGCGTGCTGCGGGCGATGGCCGGCACCGGGGACGCCGTGCGAATCCTCTTCACCGACGCGCTCTCGGTGGATCGCGAGGGCGAGGAGGCGCTCGCGGCGTTCTACACGGTGGCGCTCGAACGGGTGGAGCGGGCGTTGAAGCTGGGTCAGGCGATGGGTGTCGTGCGCGAGGGCGAAACGCGACAGACGGCGCGTTGCCTGCTCGGCCTGCTCAAGGAGCCGGTGATGCAGGCGGCGCTGGCGCACGAGCCGCTCGAGGCCGAGGCGCTGGCGGACGCGATCTACGGGCTGCTCGTCGCGGGCGTGCTCCGCCGTGAGGCCTAGGCTGCGCGGAAGGGTGGCGCTCGCGCTCGCGCTGGGCGGCGCCCTCGGCTGCCCTCACGCCGTCGCCCCCGCCCTCCCGCCGTCGACGCTCGATCCGGTCGTCCTCGGGGACGCCGACGTCCGCTGGTACGACGTGCGCGGCCACGACGTCCGCAGCCTCCGCGAGTCGCTCCGCGCCGCCGCGCCGCTCAACGAAGCGGGCGAACACGTCAACGGCGACACGCGCTGGGTGACCACCTGGAGCTGGAAGGGGGGAGGGGAGCCGTGCCGGGTGGAGCAGGTCAGCTTCGACCTCTCGGTGATCGTGTCGTTGCCGCGGTGGACGCCCGACCCCGGCACCGACCCCGCGCTGGTCGAGCAGTGGCGCGCGTACCTGGAGGCGCTCGGCGTCCACGAACGTGGCCACGTGGACCTCGTCACCGCCGAAGTGGCGCAGCTCGACGACATCCTTCGCGGCACGCCGTGCGCCGACGCCGACGGCGTGGGCGCCACCACCCTCGACGCGATCCGGGCGCTCAACGAAGACTACGATGTGCGCACGGAGCACGGCCGGCTCCAGGGTGCGCGGTTCTGGAGCGCGCCGGAGTGGGGCGCCGATCTGGACGCCGAGGCGGGGTTCGCGGAGTAGTCGCCCCGGCGGCCAGCACGCCCGCCTCGCCATTCTCGCCGAACGTCGCTCCTCGACCGCCGACGCCCCCCGGGGGGCAGGCCGGTCGGGCGCCTCCAGCCCTTCGACCGTTGCGTCGTCGCCGCGCCGGACATACGCGCCCGACCGATGAAGCCGTGTCCCGCTTGCGCCGCCCTGCTCGACGCCGACGCGCACGACTGCCGTTTCTGCGGCACCGTCTTCAGCCGCCCCGCCCTGGACGTGGGTCCGCCGACCGTCACCTGGGAGCCCGATGACGGCGGCGAGCCGCGGCACCGCGTCGTCGCGCGCCGGCCGGTCACGTTCGGGACGAACGTCGCGGCGAATCGCCCGCAGCTTGGCCGGTGGAGCACACCCGGCCTCGTGGTGCTCACGTTCGCCACGTTCGGCTTCGGGACGCTCTACGTGGGGTGGAAGCAGACGGTCGCGCTGCGGCAGCTCGTTCCTACGGCGCTGTCTCCGGTCGTGGCGGTCGGGGTCTGCGGGATCGGGGTGTTCCTCACCGCGGGCATCGCCCCGCTGATCGTGGCGTTCCTCCAGGCACGCTCCCTCGTGACGTACGCGGAGGGGGTCGGCGACGTGCGCCGCAACCGCGGCCTCGTCTCCACCGTGATGCTGGTGGAGGGCGCGGCGGTGGTCGCGTTGTGGATGGGGTGGACGGGGATCGGGCTCCTCGCGGCCTGGGGGCTCCACCTGTACTCGGTGGTGCTCGTGCAGCGTGAATTGGAGCTTTATACGCGGGAGTGACCGCGGTCAGCAGGATCGGGCGGGGCGTCGCTGCGCTTCGTCGTCCAGGCCCAGCGCGGCGAGGCGGGCGCACCAGTCGTCCTGGTGGGCGCCGTTCGCTTCGCGGACCAGGACGTCGAGTGGCACACGCGCGTCGTCGCGGGTGAGCACGATGGGCTCGCCCGGCAGGGACACCACGTGCCATCCGGACCGGGCGAGCGCGAGGCCGAGCATCGCCACCAGCCGGGAGTGGGTGTAGGCCGCGGCTTCCTCCGTCGGCACCACCCGCTGGGAACCCAGACAACGCCTCGCGAAGTTCACCGCGCCGGCCAGGATCGCCGGGGCGTCCAGCGGGGCGAGGTCGCCCGCCGGGCCCTCCTTCATCGCCGCCCGCCAGTCTGGCACGTAGATGTCCGTGCCGACCGCCTCCCAGGTCACCGGGACGACGGCGGTGCCCGGCCGGACGATCGACGCGACGAGCGCCGCTTCGGCTGCGTCGGCGCTGCCCAGGAGGCTGACCGCGGCCGCTTCCGGCGCGCGGGTGCCTGCCGACGCCTGGATCTGGCCGAGGGCGGCGAGGCGCGTCGCGAGCGGCGGGTGTGTGTCGTACGGATCCACGGTGGCGGCGGGCGGCGCGCGCATCCCCTCCTCCACGAGCTCCGCCACCCGCGGTACGCGGAGGAACGAGGAGAACCCTGCGGCGATCGGCGGGCGACGGCCACGTTCGAGCACCGGTACGACCTCCGACTGCCAGTAGGCGGTGAACGCCGGCGCGATGGCGTGGACCCGGCGAAGCGCGGAGGCGGCGGTGGCCGCGCTGGTCAGCTCGGCGGAGACCCGGTCGGCCTGCACCTCCTGATGGTGCGAGACGGCCAACGTCACCCGCATGAACAGGCGCATGTAGGCGAGGAAAACGAACGTCAGCACCGAGTTGGTCTCGGCGAGGTTCACCACGCTGCGGACGATGGCGGCGCGGGTCTTGTAGATCCACGGGCCGATGCGGGTGTCGCCACCGACGTAGTGGCCGAACTCGTGGCCGAGGACGGCGGTGAGCTCGGGGACGCTCAGCCCCTGGAGCAGCGGAAGGCCGAGGCCGAGGATGGGGCGGCTTCCGATCCCGAGCACCCCGCCGCGGTGTGCGACGAACGCGTTGACGTCGCCGACGAGGTACACCTCGGCCGGCATCGGCTGGCCGGTCTTCCGGGCGATCTCATGGATCGTGCTGAACAGTCGCGGGTGTTTGCCGGGCTCCAGGCGCGGGCCGGGGGCCACGAAGGTGTCCCATCGGGGCAGGACGGACCAGAAGACCACGGCGCCCGCGACGGTGAGGATCGCGATGAGCTTCACCGGGAGGTAGTGCCCGCGTTGGGTGGCGAGCAGCCAGGCCCCGCCCCAACACCCGAGCACCACCACCGCCGCGAGCACGTAGAAGCCCACCATCAAAACCAGCGCGAGGAGGGCGCGGAGCGCGACGGAGACGGAGTCCATGCCGTCCGGTAACCTCTGGTCCCCGCCGTTGTTCCCCACGTATGCCCCTGTGCCTCCCGGTTTCATCCGGCGGGGGGCGGCTCCGGGGGGACGTCCGGCGCCGCGACCCGGGGCGTCGGCAGCGGTGGCAGCTCCGACGGGTCCTTCCCTGCTTCGGTGAGGGTGCGCACGAGCCACTCGCGGACGGGCTCCAGGCCGATGGGGCCGGGCGCGAGCTCGGGCATGGGGTCGAAGGCGACGGGGAGGAAGTCAGCCTCCGCCGCGCCCAGCTTGCTTCGGGCGTCGGCGAGGTAGCGGTCCTTGTCGCGGGGGCGGAGGAGGTCGATCTTGTTCACGAGCGCGAGCACGGGCTTCCCGCTCTCCTTGCACGCGGTGTAGTCGGCCAGCTCCCGAGCCTGTACGCCGCCTTCCGCGTTCACCACGTAGAGGTACACGTCGATGTGCGACAGGATCTGCTTGGCTTCGTCGGTGACCTGCTGCACGACGTCGCCGAGGCCGGGCGTGTTGACCACGTAGAGCGCCGTGGCGCCGGGGACCCGCTGGATGTTCACCGACCGGGTGCTCCCGGCGATCGGGGAGATGTTCCCCGAGTCGATCCCGAAGAGCGCCTTGATCCCCGCGTCCTTGCCGGTGGAGGGGCTCCCCACGAGCCCTACCGTGATGCGGTGCAGGACGATCTGCCGCAGCCGCGCCACGTGGATAACCACCGTGACCAGCCGCTTGTGGTCGCTTCGCATCGCCCCGAACGCCCCAGCGAGGAAGACGGCGAAGAAGATCGGCCGGCAGATGCAGCCCAAGGGGGAGAGCAGCGCCAGGGTGAGCCATGCGGAGTGACGACGCCCATGCACCTGGTCGCGGGCCTGGGTGAGCAGGTAGCCGAAGCTGCCGCCCAGCTCGCGCTGCGCCTCGGCCATCGCCACGGCCCCTTCCCCCGGCGGTTCGCCGTCCAGCCGGAGGCGGGTCCACAGGGCGCGCCGCTCCTCGACGGGCAGGGCGGGCCACGCCTCGGCCGTCGCGTCGCGGACGATCTCCACCTCGACCTCGGCCATCTCGTCCCAGCCGACGAGGCGTCGCCCGGTCAGGGACGCCAAGACATCGGGCCACGGTGGACCGTCGCCCCCGGAGAGCACGGCGTTGAGGAGCCCGTGCCGGACGAGCCGGCGCGCGGCACGGGCGAGGTTGCGGCCGAGCAGGCCGAGGCCCACACCCTCGGTCGGTACGCTGAGCAGCTCCGCGAGGGGGAGCAGCTCGTCCCGGTGGCACCGCACGAAGAGCTGCTCCAGCGGCTCCTTCGCCGTGGGGATGTCGATGCCGCTGCCGCGATCGTCGGGGGCGCCGGCCACGGCTACCGGCCGCGCGGGGCGGTCTCGGTCTTCCAGGCGTCGGCCGCGCCGTCGAAGACGCTGCGGAGCGCGTCCGCGCCGAGCTTACGCCCGCTCTGGATCCACGCGACCGTGGCCTTGCCGAGGCCGTAGGTGGTGGCGCCGGCCATGGAGCTGGAGATCGCGAGGATGATCCCCTCGGCGATCTGCCCGCCCGGCATCCACCCGGCGGCCTTGGCGGCCTCCATCCCCCAGCGGACCACGCCGCGCATCCCGCTGGCCATCAGCTCCGAGAGGATGAACGCCACCACGTCCTGACCGAGGTCCTGGTCGTGCACCGTGGCGATGTCGCGGATGAGCTTGACCTGGATCGCGGTGATCGCCGCGAGATCGACCCCGGGGACGGGCACGGCGCCGGCGATGGCGGCGTTGCGCGCCGCCGCGCGGATGATCGGCTCGCACGCCGCCGCCTTGTTCCGGAGCTGCTTGGCGAACAGGAGCGTCTTGCCGGAGGCCGCGAGCTGCAGCCCGATCCAGTTGATCACCGGCTCCACCCCGATCGGCCCGGGGGCGAGCTGGGGGAGGGGGTCGAACGCGGTGACGACGGCCTCCTTGGGGTCCACGCCGAGCTGGGCGAGCGTGGCCGTGACGAACGCTTCGCGCTCGCGGGTGCGGATGAGGTCGATCTTGTTGAGACACACCAGGACCGGGCGCCCGGCGCGCCGGAGCTGGTCGAGGTCGTTGCGCTCGTCCGCGGTGGCGCCGCCTTCGCAATTCACCACGTAGACGATGATGTCGAGCGCATCGAGCGCCCGTCGCGCCGTGGAGTCGACGTCCCGGCGAACGTCGCCGAAGCCGGGCGCGTTCACCAGGAGCACCTGCCCTTCGCGATCCAGCTCCGCCACGCGGATCGACGACGTGGAGCCCGGGATCGGGCTGACCTCGCCGAAGTCGAGGCCGAAGAGCACGCGGATCGCGCTGTCCTTCCCGGACGACGCCGAGCCGAGGAACGCCACCACCAGCCGCTGACGCAGCGCCTCCGCGAGCTCGGTCTCACTCTTGGACCACGCCGTAGCCGTGGCCTCACGGACCGTGAGCTCCCACTTCTCGCCTTCGTCGGACATCAGAGCCCTCCCCCGAGCAGGATGTAGGCGGTTCCGGCCGCGGCCCCCGTGCTGGGCGCGCCGACCGCGAAGTCCGCATATCCGTCCGCGTTCACGTCGCCGACTCCGGCGAGGCCCTCGCTCGCGGCGTCGCCGGCGTTCTCGCCGATGAAGCGTGCGTCTGCGGAGGCAAGGGAGACGCTGCCGGCGGCGGGGCCGCCATACGCGAGGTACGCACATCCGGCGCCCACGCCGCCGGACTCGTCGTAGTACGCGCCGATGAGCAGGTCGGCGAGGCCATCGCCGTCCACGTCGCCGGGGGCGGCCACGGTGTAGCCGGCGCGGTCGGCGGCGTCCTCGCCGAGCCAGGTGGTGGCGGCGGTGGCGAGGGAGCCGCTGGCGACGCTGGCACCGGAGTAGACATAGGCGACGCCGGAGGTGGTGGCCGCGCCGGTCGCGCTCGGGGCGCCGAGGAGCAGGTCCCCGTAGCCGTCGCCGTCGCTGTCGCCGAGGCCGGCGACCGAGTAGCCGGCTTCATCGCCCCCGCTGACGCCGGTGAGGAGCACGTCGGCGGCGGTGAGGTCGAGATCGCCGGGGGTGCCGCCGTAGACGACGTAGGCTTCGTCGACGGTGTGGTCGCCGACGATGGCGTCGAAGAGGCCGTCGCCGTCGAGGTCGGAGCCGACCGAGAGGGCGCCGCCGGCGCCGGTCCCCGCGCCGGTCCAGGTCGCGAGCAGGGTGCCGGTGGGGCCGTCGACGACGCGGACGAAGCCGGCGCCGCCGAGGAGCACGTCGGGGTCGCCGTCGCCATCCAGGTCGGCCGAGCCGGCGACGCCGGCGCCCAGCTTCTCGCCGCTGCTCCCGGAGACGGACCAGAGGGCGTCTGCCTCGGTGCCGCCCGCCGCGTCGACCTGAAAGAGGTAGGCCGCGCCTGCGCCGGAGGCGGCGTCCACCGCGCCGACGAGGAGGTCGGGCGCGCCGTCGCCGTCGACGTCGCCCACGCCGGCGAGGCTCCAGCCGAAGTAGTCGTGACTGGTGCCGGAGTACGCGCCGAAGGCGCTGAGCGCGCCCGAGGCGAGCCCGGCCGCGTGAACCACGTAGACGTCGTCCCCGGCCCAGGCGCCCACGGCGAGGTCGTTGAGGCCGTCGCCGTCGAGGTCCCCGAGGGAGGTGATCGCGCCCCCGGCGAAGGTGAGATTGTCGCCAGTCAGCACGTAGTCGGCGGCGGAGAGGTCGACGCCGCCGGCGAGGCGGCAGGTGGCGTCGCCGTCGAGGCAGTCGTTGTCCACGCCGTCTTCGCAGGTCTCGGGTTTGCCGGTCCAGGCGGAAGCGGCGGCGTCGTCGCAGTCGTCGGCGTTGGCCGCCCACCCGGCGCCGGCCGCGCAGCGGAGGGCGCTGAGCGCGGGGTCGCCGCGGAGGTCGCCGTCGAGGTCGGCGTAGAAGGTGGATTGACCGGTCACGGCCGGATCGGCGTCGTCGGCGGCGCCGGAGCAGTCTTCGTCGGTGGCGAAGGGGTCGCAGACCTCGGTGGCGGCGGGGTTCACGGTGTCGACGAGATCGTCGCAGTCGTCGCCGTTCTCGACCTCGTCGGCCGCGGGGAAACACGTGGCGTAGCCGGCGCCGGCGCCGTACCCGTCGCCATCGCCGTCCGCCCAGACGAAGGTCGCGTCGACTGCGTCGGTGTCGACGCTGAGGTCGCAGTCGTCGTCCACGCCGTTGCAGACCTCGATGGCGTCGGGGTTCACGGCCGAATTCGTGTCGTCGCAGTCGGTGGTGTCGGCGACCCGGCCGGCGGGCTGGGTGCAGCTCGCGTAGGCCGTGGCGCCGTCGCCGAAGTCGTCGCCGTCCTGGTCGAGGTACCAGAGCGGTGCGTCCACCGCGGCGTCGTCGGCGACGCCGTCGCAGTCGTCGTCCACGCCGTTGCAACGCTCGGTGGCGTCGGGGTGGACGGTGCTCGCGTTGTCGTCGCAGTCGTCGCCGCCGAGCGCCTCGTCGAGGTGGCCGTCCTTGTCGGTGTCGCCGTCGCGCACGCGGAAGGTGACCGCGCTCTCCGTGGTCGCCCCGAGGGGATCGACGACCTGAAGGTCGAGGGTCCAGGTGGCGAGGCTCGCCGAGTCGATGGTGAAGGTGGCATCTCCGGACGCGGGGAGGGAGGTTGGGACGCCGGACTCGCCGGTGAGGATCGCGCCGGTCCACTTCAGGGTGAGGAGGGTGTCCGCCAGCGGGTCGGGGTCGGTGATGGTGACCGACACCTCAAGCGGCTCGCCGCCCGCGTACTCGCCACCGTCGACCGGGTGGTTCCACGTAATGGACGGGGCGGCGTCGTCGAACACGAGGAGCTTCACCGTGGCGCGCGACGACTCGCCGAACCCGTCGATCACCCGCAGCGTGACGGTGGGCTCGCCCTTGGGCAGCGGCGCGGCCGTGGTGAAGGTGACGGTGTTCTCCGCCACGTCGATCAGGGTTTCGCCGGGGATAGGGGTGCCGTCGGCCAGCACCCACAGGTAGGTGAGCTCGTCGATCGGGGTGTAGTCGTCGTCCACCGTCGCCACGAAGACCACCGGATCCCGGTGGCTGACGAGCTGGCCGGGGTCGGGGCTCTCGAGCTGGACCGAGGGGGGCGAGTTGAGCAGGGCCACCGGGCCGCAGCCCGTGAGGAGGGCGAGCACCATCCCCGGCAGCATACCGCGTATACTCCCCCGATGCTCCCCCTCCTCCTCCTGGCCGGGTGCGGCCCGCAGGGCTCCTCGCCGCTTCCCCCGCCGACCTTCACCGATGCCGACGGCGCGCGCCTCACCCTCGATGGAGACGGCGCTCTCCGCTGGTTCCCTGCCCGTGGCGACGACCACACGCTCGACTTCACGTTGGTGGAGGCCACCACGCCGGACTGGGAGCGTTGTTCCTACGATCCCTGGTGGCTCTACGACGAGCGCAACGACGCAGGGACGTTGGCGAGCGCCGGGTTCGAGGCGGACGTGTCGGAGGCGTGCAACAAGGGGCTCCACATCCGGGCGTCCACCGGCACCACCTGGGAGGGGGACCACTTCCTCGTGGAATTCGAGGGGGATCGGGAGGCGAACCTCACCGTGGACGAGGGCGGCCCCGGGCTGCGGCTCACCCTGACGCCCGTCGGCGACGACGCGGCCACGCCCTATGTGGGGATGACGCTCGACGGCGCTGCAGATCAGGAATTCTACGGGCTCGGCGAGCAGTTCGACAGTCCGCTGCACCGGGGGCGGGTGCGCGCCATGCAGATCGAGGTGGAGCTCAGCCGGGAGAGCGCCTACAACGAGGCGCACGTCCCGGTGCCGCTGCTCGTCTCCAGCGCGAGCTGGGGCATGCT
Source organism: uncultured Pseudomonadota bacterium (assembly GCA_903921785.1). Classification (GTDB taxonomy): domain Bacteria; phylum Myxococcota_A; class UBA796; order UBA796; family SXON01; genus SXON01. Next base: position 77,265 of record CAIXRH010000199.1, on the reverse strand, counting down.
CGTCGACAGCGACCGGCCGATGGTCTTCGACGTCGCCGCCACCCGCGACGACGCGGTGACGGCCCTCGTCCAGCAGGTGGGCGGCGTGAGCTTCGACCTGTACGCCCCGCCGATGCCCGCGCAGGTGACCGGGCGGTATTGGGAGCGCACCGGCGCGCCCGAGGTGCCGCCCGATTGGGCCTTCGCGCCCCTGCAGTGGCGGAACGAGGTGGCGAGCGCGGCGGACGTGCTCGATGACGCCCGCACCCTCCGCGAGCTCGGCCTCCCCACCGGGGTGATCTGGGTCGACAACCCCTGGCAGACGTCCTACAACTCCATGCAGCCGGACCCCACGCGGTTCCCCGACTGGGAGGGGATGGTCGACGAGCTGCACGGGCTCGGGTTCCGGATGATGGCGTGGACGACGCCCTACGTGGAGGACGCGGACCCCGAGCACGGGACGTACGAAACGAACGGCTGGCTCGTGCAGGGCCCGCAGCTCTTCTCCACCTTCGGCGACATCGTGGACCTGACCAACCCCGACGCCGAAGCGGCGTGGGAGGGGCGGGTGTCCGCGGCGAAGGACCGGGGGATCGAAGGGTGGAAGCTGGACTACGGGGAGGACGTCCAGCTCGGCGTCGTCGGGGCGCGCATCTCGCCGCCCTGGGCGTTCGACGACGGGAGCGACGAGCGCACCCTGCACCACCAGTTCGCCCGCGCCTACCACACGCCCTATGTCCGGCCCTACGCGGAAGAGGGGATGCTCCTCGGGCGGGGCGGCTGCCGCGGCTGCCAGACGGTCACGGACGTGATCTGGCCCGGCGATCTCGACAACGGTTTTGAGCGCTGGAACGACGAGCGCGACGGGGACATCCTCGTCGGCGGGATCACCTCCGCGATCCACGGCGGGACCAGCCTCTCCGTGAGCGGCTACCCGTTCTTCGCCAGCGACACCGGCGGCTACCGCGGCGGGCGGCCCACCAAGGAGAGCTTCATCCGGTGGATGGAGTACGCGGCGACGCTGCCGGTCTGGCAGTACGGCGGCGCCGGGGAGAACCACAACCCCTGGGACTTCACCGCCTACGGCGACAGCCAGTTCGACCAGGCCACGCTCGACGCGTTCGCCCGGTACGCCCAGCTCCACACCCGGCTCTTCCCGTACTACCAGGCTGCGATCGCCCAGATGCTCGCCTACGGCATCCCGGTGGTGCTGCCGCAGGGGCTCGCCGAGCCGGAGGCCGGGATCCACAGCGAGACCGACTTCTTCGTCGGCGACGACCTCTTCGTCGCCCCCGTGGTGGAGGCGGGCGCGACCTCGTGGAGCGGCACGCTGCCAGGCGGCGAGTGGGTCGCGTGGTGGAGCGGGGAGCGGTACTCGGGAGGTTCCGCGATCACGGTCGACGCGCCGCTCGGCGAGGGGCTCCTCTTTCAGCGGGCCGGCTCGGTGATCCCGCTCCTCCGGCGCACGGTGCAGACCCTCGCGCCGGCCACCGACCCCGCCGTGGACTCGTGGGAGAACGAAGCCGGGCCGCTCAACGCGCGGATCGTGCCGGGCCTCGGCGCGAGCGCGACGGTCGCGGACGGCGCCCGCATCGCGATGGAGTTCCTGGGCGACATCTCCCTCCGCGCCGGCGACCAGTACGTCGGCTGGGACGTCGAGGTGTACGCCCCGGACGCCACGGGCGCGACCCTCGATGGTGCGGCGCTCGCCGCCGGCGCCGAAGGCTGCGACGCGTGTTTCATCGACGAAGAGGGCCCGTGGGTGCGGGTGATCGTCGGGGCGGGGGACCACGACGTGGGGCTGGAATGAGCGCCGGCCTCCGGTCTGCCCCCCGCGTTAGCCCGGTGCCCCCGAGGTGCGCGTGACGATCGAGATCCTCCACGCCGACAACGCGACGGTGCTCCCCACCTTCCCGTCGGCGTCGTTCGACCTCATCTACATCGACCCGCCGTTCAACACGGGCAAGGCGCAGTCGCGCAACCAGATCAAGGCCGTGCGGGACGCGGAGGGGGATCGCGTCGGATTCCAGGGCAACCGCTACCGGACGGTGAAGCTGGGGCGGCGCTCCTTCGGCGACTCGTTCTCGGACTACCTCGCGTTCTTGGAGCCGCGCCTGGAGGAGGCGCACCGGCTGCTCCGCCCCACCGGGAGCTTCTTCCTCCACCTCGACTACCGCGAGGTGCACTACGCCAAGGTGATGCTCGATCAGCTCTTCGGGCGCGACGGGTTCATCAACGAGATCATCTGGTCTTACGACTACGGCGGGCGGGCGACGCGGCGGTGGTCGCCCAAGCACGACACCCTGCTCTGGTACGCCCGCGACCCGGACAACTACACCTTCCGCTACGACGAGATCGACCGCATCCCCTACATGGCGCCGCGGATGGTCGGCGCCACCAAGGCGGCGCGCGGGAAGACCCCGACGGACGTCTGGTGGAACACCATCGTGAGCCCGACCGGCCGCGAGCGCACCGGCTACCCCACGCAGAAGCCGCTCTCGGTGATCGAGCGGCTGGTGCGCGTCCACTCCAACCCCGGCGACCGGCTCCTCGACTTCTTCGCGGGGAGCGGCACGTTCGGCGAGGCGGCCGCGAAGCACGGACGGGACGTCGTGCTGGTGGACAAGAGCGCGGAGGCGGTGGCGGTGATGCAGCGGCGGCTCGCGCCGTACCTGACGGCGAGCGCGGACGGTGGCGTCGCCGCCCCCGCGGGCGCGGAGCGCCCCGTGTCGGTCAGCCCCACACCCCGCTGAACGGCTCCCCGTCGCCGCCGAGGGCGGCGGGATCGAGGTCCCAGCCGACGGCGAGGGTGGCGGCGAGCGCCGCGGGATCGAAGAGCGGCGCCGCGTCGGAGGCCTCCCCGGTGCTCCGGTCGAGGCCGCGGGCGACCAGGCCGTCGTCGGTGCCGCCGTACACCCGCCCACCCACCACGTCCGCGCCGATGAGCATGGCGGAGGTGGTCGGCCAGTGGTCCTTGCCGCCCTGGGCGTTGAGCTTCGGCTGGCGGCCCATCTCGGAGAGTACGAGGATCCGGGTGCGATCGAGGAGGGTGCCGCCGTCGGGGGAAGACGAGTCGGCCAGGGTGGTGCAGAGCGTGCCGAGGTTCCGGAAGAGCCGCTCGTAGCAGGCGTCCTGCCAGAGCTGGTTCTGGATGTGGGAGTCCCAGGAGGTCATCTGGGGGGTCTCGCCGGTGAGGATTCCGGTGCGCGAGAGCCCCTGGGAGAAGAGTCGTGCGAGGAGCCGGACCCGGCCATCTTCCTGGCTCACCGGCCAATCGACCTCGGCCGCGAGCGACTCGAGCGCGGGCGCCCGCTGCACGGACGCGAGCGCCGCGGCGAGCTGCGGGTCGTCCCCCACGGCTTCTTCCGCCAACCACGCCTGGATCCGCGCCTCGCGGGCGTCGTCCCGGCCGCTGGCGAGGTCCCCGCGGGCCGCGCGCAGCAGCTTGTCGCTGAGCTGGCACACGAGGCCGCCGTCGGCGCCGGGGTAGCTCGGCCCGCCGACGACGGCGTGGGGGATCGGCAGGTCGTAGCCGGTGGCGGCCGCGAGGCGGGTGGGGAGGTCCTCGCCGCCGTAGCCGCGATCGCCGGTGAGGAGCAGCCGCGTGCCCGCGTCGTGGGAGATCGACCCCACCGCGACGCCGTTGAAGACCGCCGTCCGGGCGCCCCAGGCCGTGAAAAACGCGCGCACCGAGGGCCGGCTCGACGCGTCGGCGAAGTCGATCCCGCCTTCGATCGCAGCCGAGGACGTGAGGTCACCCTCGATCGTGGAAACCCCGAAGTGGGGATCGAAGACGAAGGTCGGGTCCCAGCCGCCCTTGACCCAGTAGACGATGAGGTTGCGTCCCTCCGCCGCGCGGGCGGGGCGGGCGCGCAGCCCGGCGACGAGCGCGGCGACAGTGCCCGCGAGGAAGCCGCGGCGGCTGGGGCGGAAGGGGCGGCTCACGGCGCCTCCCGGGTCCAGTAGCCGCGGGTGGCCCAGGTGCCGCCGGCCTCGACTGGGAACGCGTCGTCAGCGGGGCGGAGGGCGCCGGGGTTCTGATCGAGCAGCACGTACCACCGGTCGTCGGCGGTGCGCCCCGCCTGCCCCACGACCATGCGGGTGGGGGAGAACCACCATTGCAGCTCGGGTTCGCCGCCGCTGGACGCGATCACCCGCCAGGGTGCGGCCTCCATCAGCCGCGGGTCTGGGTCGGGCTCCACGGCCCGAGTGACGGTCCACGTTTCGGTGGCGGTGCTCGTCCCGGTCGGGTCCTCGCGCGTGACGTCGACCGTCGCGGCGAGCTCGGCAGCGTCTGGATCGTAGACGGGCAGCGGGGGCTCGAACGAGCGCCGCTCGACCTCCACGCCGTCTTCGTAGCGGACGACGCTCACCAACGCGCCGACGCCCGCTTCGAGGACGAAGGCTTCGTCGAGCCAGGGCAAGCCGGCGTCCTCGGCGTAGAGCCGCACGCCGTCGCCGCTCGCGTCCACGCCGCCGGTGAGGATCATGCTGCCGAGGAGGCGGGGATCGCCGACCGCTTCGGGCATCGGCGCTTCGTCGCCGGGGGCGCCGCAGGCCAGCCAGGCGGCCATGGCCTCGCGATCGGCGGCGGGGACGCCGCCGCGCGGAGGCATGTCCGGGGAATCCCCGAGGGCGTGGTCGGTGAACCGCTCCGCGTCGGCCTGGACGGCCGCGAGCGTGTCGAAGTCCACGCCGACCGGCGCCCCGTAGCGAGCGCCTTCGTCGAGGCGGCTGGAGTGGCAGCTCGTGCAGTAGCCGAGGACGAACGGGTGCCCCACCGAAGCCCAAGTGCCGCAGGTGGACGCGGAGTCGCCGGTGTCGGCGCTGTCGGGCGCGGAGTCGGCCGGGTCGCCGGTGTCGGGACCCGCGGCGGTGTCGGGCCGGTCCGGCGTCGGCTCGGTCGCGCAGGCCAGGAAGTACGCGAGGATCATCGCAGCGCCCCCCGGGGGTGGCGGGCGAGGGCCTCGACGACCTCCTCCCAGCGGGCGTCCGCGTCGGCGGCGCCCCAGAGCGTGTACAGGCGGTCCACCTCCGGGCCGTCGGCCGCGACGAGGAGGCCGGTGAAGCGGGCGTACAAGGTGGCGAGCTGCGCGCGGACGTTGGGCTCGTCGGTCTCGTCGTGCGGCGGGAGGAGCAGGCGGTCCGCCGGCGCACGCGCGGCGTCGAGGGTGAGCGCCTCGGGAACGGCGGTCTGGGCGATCCACTCGGCGTAGAGCACGTCGGCGGGGGAGGGGGCCGAGGCCCGGAGGAGCACGTTCACGTCGTCGGTGTCGCCGCCCATCACCCGCAGCTCGCCGTCGAGGAGCGCGTCGTCGAGGCCGGACCACGCGCCGGTGGGGCCGCGCGGGAGGCCAAGCGCGTCGCTCACCGCGGTGATCCGCTGGTCGGCCGACTGGCGGCGGAGGGCCGGGTCCGCCCACGCCTCCGTCTCGGTGACGGCGACGACGAGCGTGTCCCACCGCTGGCCGCCGTCGAGGAAGCCGTGCACGAGCGCCTCCCGCTCCGGCGCGGCGTCGAACGAAGCGCCGGTGAGCCCCTCATACGCGCGGCGGACCACGCAGCGGGGGAACCGCGGATCGGCGGCGATGAACCGACCGAGATCGGTGACGGTGAGGCCGGGGTTGCCGAAGTAGGCCGGGGGGGAACGCGCGGCCGCGTAGGTGGCGAGCCAGGGGCTGTAGCGGCCGGCGCTGGCGAGGTCGGCGGGCTCGGACCGCTCGGAGAAGCCGCCGAGGAAGCCGGCGAGCGGGTCGAGGCCCGAGTGGCAGTTGGCGCAGGCGGGCTCCTGCTTCACGGCGTCCTCGATGTCGGCGCCGCCGATCGCGGCGTCGAAGCCGATGTCCACGTCGCGGTCGAAGAAGTCGGCGCAGAGGAAGACGCGCGTCAGCATGTTGGCGCGGCGACGGTGGAAGTTCGTCTGGTCGGCCTGGTACCGCATCCACAAGCCGTTGGTCGAGAGAATCCCGGAGAGCGGCCGGCCGTCGGCGTAGCGGGTCCACCCCCAGCTCCCGCCGGTGCCGGTGTACGGGAGGTCCCAGAGGGCGGCGGTGACCTCCCCCTCCGGCCAGTCCGCCGAGGTGAGCACGTCGGTGAATGGCCGGTCCTCGGCGACGATCGCCTCGATCCCCGCCAGCGGCTCCCATGCGAGGCCGCGCATCGTCGCGTCGTTCAGGACGCTGAGGCGCGCCAGATCATCCCGCCAGGCGGCGAGGTGGAGGGTGTCGTTCCAGAGCCACGCGGCGCGCCGGGCGAGGTCGGGATCGTCGAGGGCGGCGGCGCGGGCCGCGGCCACGGCCGCGCCGTCCGCGGCGACCAACGCGGCGGGGGTCGGGCGACGGCCCAGCAGGTCGAGGTCGAGGCGGGTGAGGGTGGCGGCGTCGTCGAGCGGCTCGGCCTTGGACGCGGACACGGGCGCTCCGGCGCGCGGGGCCGGGGCGCTCGGGGCGCAGGCGAAGAGCCAGGGGAGCATCGCTACGGCGGGCACGACGGCGGGAGCGTAGACGAGGAACGGCGGGGTGTCTACGGGGCGGCCGGTGGCGAGGATGTCGGTGGGTTCACCTCCCGGCCCTCCCCGACCCTCGCGAGCCATGACGAGCGTCGGCGGCGCCGCGGGAGGCGGACCGGCGGGCGGCCGCGGCATCCGGGCCCTCGGCGGCCACGTCGTTCTGGCCGCGGCCGGTTCCGGCGCGCGCAGCGCCGGAACGGAGGGCCCCCGGCCCGACCCCAGAGGGAGGCCGGCGGCGACCGCAGGGAGCCGACCCGCCCGGGAGCTCGCGTCGACGCGGGCGGACGTTGGGGTGCGGACGACGTGCGGTGGGTGCCGCGGACGGGTAGAACGGGTCGTGGACGCCGTCGTCACCCTGTACCGCCCCACCGGCCCCAAAGAGCTGGCCCTCGTGGCCGCTTCTGGTTGGAAGCGCTGGCCGCCCCGGCTGCCGGAGCAGCCCATCTTCTACCCGGTGACGAACGAGGCCTACGCCCGCCAGATCGCCGAGCGCTGGAACGTGAAGGAGAGCGGCGCGGGGTTCGTGACGCGCTTCGCGGTGAAGCGAGCGTTCCTCGAGCGGTACGAACGGCAGCTCGTCGGCGCGCGGGAGCACGAGGAGTACTGGATCCCGGCGGAGGACCTGGAGGCGCTCAACGACGCGATCGTCGGGGAGATCGAGGTTGTCGCCGCATTCGGGGGCGGCGCATGAGCCCACGGGCGAGCACCGTGGCGCCGGTCAAGATCCTTCTCCACGACAACCGGGCGGGCGTAGAGCGAAGTGAGGTGGTTGGGGCGGAAGGATTCGAACCTTCGGATGAGGGAGTCAAAGTCCCTTGACTTACCACTTGTCGACGCCCCAGCGGGCGCCGCTCTAATCTCCGGTGGCCGCGACGGGTAGTCTCCATGTGCACGCCGCGGCGGGAGGACCGCGAGGGGCGGGGACCCGGGGGTGCGGGAGCACCCGGCGGCGAGCGCCCGAAGGGGCGAGGATGTGCCCCCTAATTGCCCCCATCCGGACGGCCATTCCGCCCCTCTCCGGCCAGGGCCGTGGCCCACGCCGGCTCGCCCGGTGGGGTCCAGCCGGCGTCGGAGAGGTTCAGCTCGGTCGGGGCGAATTCCGCCGACGGGGTCCACCCGCCGTGAAGGTCCCAGAGGACGACATTGCCGTCCACGCCGACGGGCGGGCCCAGGAGCGCCGTCACGCGCTGCACGGCCGCCTCGGGCTTCGGCATGGTGGCGAGGTGTTTGCCCTCGATGAGCACCTGGTCGCGGCGGAGGGCGATCCAGCGGAAGCCGTGCTTCGTCAACGGTTCGGTGGCGCCGGGGGGGAGGGGAGGCATCGCCTCCTGTCCGGTGCTCGCGAGCCGGAGCGCCTGGGCGATGGGCGTGGAGAGCTGGCGTTTGAACTCCTTCGGCCACAGCACCGGCGCCGACTCGCCCATGCCGCCGAAGGTGGGGACGCGGAAGACGGTCTGCCAGATGAGCCCGTCGTGCTGGATCTTGAACGGCAGAAAGACCATCCCACCGTGCTGTTTCCCCGCTTCTTCGAGGAGCTTGGGGCAGCGGACGTCGTGCCAGGTGAACGGGAACGCCGCGTGCATCGCCTGCTCGCCGAGCCCGGCCAACGCGAGGCCGATCGCCACCAGGCGCACCCGCTTCCCGGGGATCGCGGCCGCGATGCCCAGCGCCGCCACGAGCATCCCCACCGAGGCGAAGCGGTACGGGAACCACAGCCGGTTGAAGAAGGGGAGGTAGCGGTAGAGCACCATGTAGGGCACGTTCACCCACAGGTGCTCTCCCCAGCGCACCCCAGGGCCGAGGCCGATCCCGACGCAGAGGACCGCCCCGACCCACCAGCGGGCGTCGAGCTTGCGGCGGACCATCGCGACCACGATCGGCAGCGCCCAGGTGACGTTCGTGAACAGCCGCGCCCCGTGCGCCTCCATCAGCGAGAGCCCGTAGAGCTCCTGGCCGACGCTGTTGCCGATGGCGCCCGGCAGCTTGAAGATGGACTGCTTCTCCGGCGTGCCCCCTGGGGTTCCCCCGGTGGACCACAGCCGCGCCATCGGGATTGCGGCGGGCGCCACGAGGAGCACCGCCAGGGCCAGCGCGCCCGCCCATAGCCGCACCGTTCGCCCGCGGTGGGGGCTCGCCCGCAGCTCCGCGAGCAGCACCGGGAGCAGCAGGAACGCCACGAAGCAAGCCTGGTACCAGTAGGTCCAGCCGACGACGGCGCAGGCGATCCCGAGCCACACCGCATCGGCCCGGCGCCCCTCCCGCGCCACCCGGATGAGGAAGTACGGCACGGCGGGGACGTACCAGAGCAGCGCCTGGGTGGGCCGTCCCGCGGTGATCTCGAAGAGCGTATAGGGGTTGACCACCCACAAAAGTGTGGCCGCGAACGCCCGGTCATCGTCGCCGAGGACCTGCTGCGCGAAGGGCCGGAACGTCAGCGCGTTGCCGACCATCACCAGCACGATCCACACCGGCTGGTAGCGGGCGCCGAGGAGCCATTGCAGCGGCACGGACATCACCGCGTCGACGAAGTTGTCCCCGGTGTGGGCGAAGTTGTCCTTGCCGTAGGGCCAGAAGAAGAACCGGGTGTAGCTCGGGTCTCCGCCGTGCTCGATGCAGGTCTTGATCCAGTCGAAGAACCACCAGGTCCCGAAGGCGTCCACCCCGTCGCCGACCATCGCGAGCGGCTGCATCAACGCCGGCAGCACGCCCACGAGCGCGACGGCGAAGAAGACGAGCAGGTCGAGCCGGGCCTGACGGGGGTTCACCGGTGCCTGCTATTCCGTCGGCGACGTGGGGGCGGGCGGGCGCTTGCGGCTCAGCCGGCGACGAAGATCAGCGAGACCGAGTCCATGCAGTACCGCTTCCCGGTCGGTGCGGGGCCGTCGTCGAAGACGTGCCCGAGGTGCCCGCCGCAGCGTGCGCAGGCCACCTCGTCGCGGACCATGCCGAGGGTGGTGTCGCTGGCCACCGCGACGCGGTCGGCCTTGATCGGCTGGGTGAAGCTCGGCCATCCGGTGCCGGACTCGAACTTGTCGTCGGAGCGGAACAGGGTGAGGGCGCAGCCGGCGCACCCATAGCGGCCCTTGGCGTGGTTGTCCCAATAACGACCGGTGAACGCCCGCTCCGTGCCCTGCTCGCGGAGCACGTGGTAGGCCTCGCTGTCCAGCACCGCCTTCCATTCCGCCTCGGTGTGGTGCACCGGGGTGACGGTGGCGGGGTCCGGATCGAGGGCGAAGCCGGGCTTCGGCGGAGGGCCGTCGGCGGCTTCAGCGCCCACGCTGCGGCAGGCGGCGATGGCGAGGACCGAGAGGGAGAAGCTGCGACGAGAGAGGTCCATGGGACTCCGGGGGCTCGGGGAGGGGATGCCAGCGGGCGGGGACGGTTTTTCGGGACCGGTCAGGGTGTGTCACGGTGGGGGGGCACGATTACGGAACCTTTGGCGCGCGAGGAGGTCCGAGGGCGCCCGGAGGCACGATGGACTGTCCCGAGACGTACGCCGAGGTGGCTGCCGCGGATCAGGCGATCGTGGTCTGGAAGGGCGTCTTCACCCTCGGCCTCTACGAACACGGCCAGCTTGTACGCGGCGAAGGCGCGGCGCGCTGCTTTCCGGTGGCGCTCGGGGGCGCGCCGGTCGGAGACAAGCTCCGTCAGGGCGACGAACACACGCCAGTCGGGACGTTCCGGATCACCCACAGGAACCCGAAGTCGTCGTTCCACCTCTCCTTGGGCGTGAGCTACCCCGACGCCGCGCACGCCCAGACCGCGTACGCAGCCGGAGTGATCGACGCGGCCAGTCGCGACCGCATTGTCTCGGCCGACAAGGCGCACCGCATGCCCGTCCGCACCACAACGATGGGCGGCGACATCTACCTCCACGGGGGCGCGGCGTTTCCCCAGGACTGGACGGACGGCTGCGTCGGCATGGACAACGACGCGATCGACCTCGTGTATGCCTGGGCCCGACCCGGGACCACGGTGCTCATCCGCGAGGGGGCGCCGTAAGGGACAGCCAGGGCGCCAGACCGACGTCGGCCCAGCGGCGCGACGCCTCAGGCGCCGGCCGCGGCCCGGGGCCGCGGCCGTGAACCGTCGTGCCCCCCCACCCGGCCGATCCCCGGGGCGCTTGGGCTCGCCGGGCGCGGCGTCCGCTGCGGGCTTTGGCGCGGCGCCACGGCGGGACCTCGACCGCCGTCGCTCGTCGTGGCTCGCGACGGGCCTGCACCACCGGGAGGTGAGCCCACCTTGGGTGCGGGCCGGCCGCGTGCCTCGAATGACTCGGCACCGGACCGCTCCGCAACGGAGCGCGCCGAGGCTCGCGCCGCTGCTACAGCAGCGTCGCCGCCGCCTCGGCCAGCGCGCTCCGTTCTCCCTTCCTCAGCGTGACGTGGCCCGCCATCGGGGAAGTACGGAAGCGCTCCACCACGTAGGACAGGCCGTTGCTCGTGGCGTCCACGTAGGGGTTGTCGATCTGGTAGCGGTCGCCGGTGAGGATCACCTTCGTGCCTTCGCCGGCGCGGGTGATGACCGTCTTCACCTCGTGCGGGGTGAGGTTCTGGGCTTCGTCGATCACCAGGAACTGCCGGGGGAGCGAACGCCCGCGGATGTAGGTGAGCGGCTCCACCTCGACGATCTTCTGGTCGAGCAGCGCCTGGTAGTTGGGGGTGTGGGGCTTGGGCCCGCCGTTCTTGCCGCCGGTCGTGGCGCGTTCGTGCCCGGTGCCGACCTGGTCCTCTCCGCCGCAGAGCAGCTCGAGCGAGTCGAAGATGGGCTTCATCCAGGGGTTGAGCTTCTCGTCCAGCGAGCCAGGGAGGAAGCCGATGTCCTTGCCGAGCGGGAAGACCGGGCGCGCGACCACCAGCCGGCGGAAGCGCTTGTCGTCCGCGACGCGCTGCAGCCCGCAGGCCATCGCGAGGAGCGTCTTTCCCGTGCCCGCCTGCCCGTCGAGGGTGACGAGGGCGACGTTGTCGTCCAGCAGCAGGTCGAGCGCGAAGAGCTGCTCGCGGTTGCGCGCGAAGATGCCCCAGACGCCCTCTTTGTGGCGTCCCACGAGGGTGAGCCGCTTCTGGCGCTGGTCGAACCGGGCCATCGCCGTCTGCGACGGGTTCGTGAGGTTCTTGAGGATCACAAACTGGTTCGGCGAGACCGTGCTGTCGTCGGCCTCGGCGACCCAGCCGCGCGAGTAGATCTCGGCGATGACCTCGCCCTCCACATCCCGCTCCACGACGCCGGTGTAGGCTTCGTCGAGCTCCACGTGGGCGTGCTCGAAGTCTTCGGCGTGCAGCCCGAGCACCTCGGCCTTGATGCGCATGTTCGTGTCGCGCGACACGAAGAGCACCAGCGTGCCCGGCGTGGCGTGCCGCAGGATGCGCATCGCGATGCGGAGGATGGTGTTGTCGGCGCTGTCGAGGGCGCCGGCGAAGAGCTCGCCGCGATCGCCGGGCTCCCCGCACTCCACCCGCACGGTGCCGCCGCCGGGGAGCTTCACGCCGGTGCGCAGGTCGCCGTTTTCACGGAGCGAGTCGAGCTGCCGGGAGACGGTACGCGCGGCGCGGCCGCGTTCGTTGAGCTCCCGCTTGAACTTGTCCAGCTCCTCCAGCACGGTGATCGGGAGCACCAGATCGTGTTCGTCGAACACGTAGAGCGCGCCGGGATCGTGGAGGAGTACGTTGGTGTCGAGGATGTAGGTCCGCTTGCCAGGACCGTGGACCGAATGTGGGGGGGCCAGGGGAGCTCCGAGAGGGCGGAGAGGGGGGACGTCGGCGGGGGAGGGGAGGGCAGCGGGGAGCGGGCCGAACGTGCGGCCGACAGCGGGAGCAGCCCGATCAATGTTGCCTGTTCGGCTTGACGTGTCAACCTACGGTGGACCGGGCTTCTGGCCGATGCCGCGGACCCGTCCGCGATGCGCTCAGGGCACCTGGAGCGCGAAGCTCTTCTCGCCGCCGGAGCCGAGGTCGACCGCGCGGCGGGTGTAGCGGATGTCCGGATTGTCGAGCCGCACGGTGCCGCCGGCGGTCGAGCCCTTGCCGACGTACACCACCAGCGCGCCGCCGCCGTAGCTGCCCGGCGCGGCCCGCATCGAGATGGTGTTGCTCCCCGAGCGAAGGTACGGGCCGAGGTCGAGGATCGCCTGCGTCTCCCCGGAGCGGACGTGGCGGACGCTCACGCCGTTGACCACGACCTCCACGTCCTGCCCGGCGCTGTCGTTGTCCTCCGTGACCAACCACCACTTCCCCGCCGCGATCCCCAGCCCGGCCACGGAGGCGGGGGCCGGCGGTGGCGCAGCGCTGGGGGCGGGCGCGTAGGCCGCGGGGGCTGCCGCGGGGGTGTACGCTGGAGTGGACGCAGGGGGCGGGTAGGCCGAGGGTGCGCTGGGGGGCGCCGGATACGCCGAGGCAGGCGAGGCCGGAGCCGGCGGGGCGCCGGTGCCGCCCTTGACCACCGTGACCTGGTATTGCGGAGCGTCGACCCAGATGTTTCCCTGGGCATCGAACCGCACGGTGACGTTCTCCATCGTCATCACCGGCATGCCCTGCGCGCGGACCCCGTTGATGTAGACCTCCCCGGCGCTCGCGAAGGACGCCGCGAGGAGGAGACCGATCACCGGGAGCCTTCTTCGATCCGGAGCTTCAGCTCCTTGCCGACCTTGAAGACCGGAAGGACCTTCGGGGCGACGGAGACGGGCTCGCCGGTGCGCGGGTTGCGCCCGGCATACGCCCGGTACTTCCGGGGTGCGAAGCTCCCGAAGCCGCGCACCTCCACCCGGGCGCCGGACTTCAGCGCTTCGGCCACGCCGGTGAAGAACCCATCCACCACCCGCTCCGCCACCACGCGGGGCACGGAGTGGCGGTGGGCCAGGGCGTCGACGAGCTCGCTGCGGGTCATCCGGCCTCCACTATAGCAGGGCTTGGGCGCTCAGGGGGTCTTCGGCGAGGCCTTCTTGCCGGCGAACAGGGCTCGCAGCTGCGGTTCGTAGTCGCGGAGGATCATCGTGAGCGGCGCGGCGACGTACACCGACGAGTATGTGCCGACCACGATGCCGATGAGCATCACCAGCGCGAACTGCTGGAGCACCGCTCCCCCGATGAAGAGGAACGGGATCATCGCCATGGACGTGGCCCCGGAGGTCATGATCGTGCGCGACAACGTCTGGTTGATCGCGTCGTTGATCAGGTCTCCGAAGTTCTTCCGCTTGTACCGCTCCAGGTTCTCGCGGATGCGGTCGTAGACGACGATGGTGTCGTTGAGCGAGTACCCCGAGAGGGTGAGCAGCGCGCTGACCGTGGAGAGCCCGAACTCCTGCCGCATCGCCACGAGGATGCCCACCGTGATGAGCACGTCGTGGAACAGGCAGATGATCGCGCCCGGCGCGAACGTGAAGTCGAACCGGATGGCCACGTAGACGAGGTGGAGGAGCGCCGAGACCACCAGCGACGTGACCCCCGCGGTGCGCAACGAACCGCCGACCTTCGGACCGACCGAATCGGCGCGGTCGACGATCATTCCGCGATCGGGGAGCGCCGTGTTGAGCGCATCCTTGATCTCTTCGCTCACCCCGGGGAGGGTGATGTACACGAGGTTGGCGTCCTGCCCGCCGCCGAGCGTCACAAGGCAGCCCTTCACCGAGGCCACGTCGGCCTCGAGCACGTCCTTGCTGAGCTGGTCCCCGATGTAGGTGACGGCGATGCGGGCGCCGACCTCGGTCTCGACCCGGAAGTCGTCGATCCAGGTCTCGCCGTGGGCCTTGATCAACGCGGCCTTCACGGCGTCGACATCTTCCTGCTTGGCGGCGGTGTTTCCCTGGATGCGCACCGAGAACTCGGAGGTTCCCGGGTCGCCCACCTGCTGCACCGCGTCCTCGGCCACGCCCACGGCCTCGAGCGCCGCGCGCACCTCAGCGATCTCGGTGGTCTTCTCGAAGTGCATGTCCACTTCGGTGCCGCCGGTGAAGTCGATCGACCACCGAGGCCCGATGAAGAGGAACAAGAACAGGCCGAGCCCGGACATCGCGAACGACACCACCGCCCAGAAGTGGCGGCGGGCCACGAAGTCGTACCAGAAGGTCTTCGGGACGATCTCGAACATCAGATGCTCACGTTCGCGGTCGAACGGCGACCGAAGACCGCCTCCATCAACGTGCGGGAGACGAACACGCCGGTGAAGAGGGTGGTGAAGATGCCGATGAGCAGCGTGACGGCGAAGCCCCGGAGGGGGCCGGTGCCGTAGCTGAAGAGCACCACGCCGGCGAGCAGGGTGCAGATGTTGGAATCGATGACCGCCACCGAGGCGCGGTCGAACCCGGTCTCGATGGCCGTACGCGCGGACTTTCCTCCTCGAAGCTCCTCTCGGATACGCTCGAAGATGATGATGTTCGCGTCTACCGCCATGCCGATGGTCAACGCGATGCCGCAGATGCCGGGCAGGGTGAGGGTGGCGCCGAGCCACACCAGGAGGGCCACGCAGAGCAGACCGTTGAGCGCCAGGGAGATGTCCGCCAGGATCCCGCTCACCCGGTAGTAGATGCCCGCGAACAGGAACACCAGGACGCAGCCGAGCAACGACGCGAAGGTGCCCTCGCGGATCGCCTTGTCGCCGAGCTGCGGGCCGATGGTCCGGACCTCACCGATGTTGACCGGTGCGGGGAGGGCGCCGGTGCGCAGCACGAGCGCCAGGGTGCTCGCTTCGCGTTGTTCGACGTCGTCGCTCTTGAGGCCGCTGCCGCTGATGCTGCAGCGCCCGTCGATCCGGCCGTTGATCTGCGGCGCGGAGCGAATGTGGTCATCGAGCACGATGGCGAGGCGCTTGTGGATGTTGGCGCCGGTGATGTCGCCGAAGATCTTCGCGCCGCGCGGCTTGAAGTCCAACGAGGTGTCCCAGCCGCCCTTCTGCGAGTCGCGTTCGATGCCCGCGGTGTCGACATCCTCGCCGGTGAGGAGGATCTCGCTGTGGAGCACGAGGTACTCCGCCTTGCGGACGGGCGGCTTGGCGTCGTCGTCGTAGTACCAGTACAGCCGCTGCTTGGGGGTGAGGACCTTCTGGTCCTCCAGCCACTGGGAGAGCAGCAGGTCGTTGTTGTAGTCGGCTTCCGGGAGTGCGGCCTTGGCCTTCGCGAGCCAGCCTTCGGGGCCGTCGAGCGTTTGGAGCTTGAAGGACTCATCGACCAGGAGGAAGCCGAGCTGCGCGGTGGTGCCGATGGCCTCCTTCGCGGCTTCGATGTCGGTCTCGCCGGGGAGCTGCACGTCGATCCCGGTCTCGCCCTTGCGGGTGATGGTCGGCTCCTTCACGCCCGTGCCGTTGATGCGGCTCTCAATCTTTTCGCGGGCCTGATCGACCGACTGCTTGCGGATGTCGGACACCCGGTCGGCCTTCATCGCGAAGGTGACCCAGGTCTTGTCGCCTTCCACGCGGGTTCCGGTGAACTCGTAGCGCTCCAGGCGGTCCAGAACCAGGGTCTTGACCTGCTCGGTCGTGGCGTTCGGACCGGGGAGCACGAGGAGGATGGGCTCGTGGCGATCACGGCGCGCCTCGACCACGTCCACGTTCTTGTCCTTGGCGGCGGCCTCGAGGTGAGCCGCCTCGCGGGACACCGTGGACCGGACGGCCTCGTCGACGTCGACGTACATCGTCATGTCGACGCCGCCTTGAAGGTCGAGCCCCTTCACGAGGAAGTGGCACGGCAGCACGCTGGTGTACCACTCACCCGGCGCGGCGTCCTTCGGGCGATCCTTCTCCTTCATCGCCTCGAGCTTGCAGACACGCTCCAGCTCCGTCCGCACCTCAGGAGGGGAGAACGTGGGGACGAGCATCCAGATGCCCGCGAGGAACGACGCCACGATGATGGCGCTTCGGGTGACAAGACCGGCTTCCATCAGGCCTTCTTCGCCGGCTCGGCCGGCTTGTCGGTGTGCTTGCCCTTGACCTGATCCCGGTCGATCGTCAGAAACGCCCCGGGGGAGATTTCGAGCACGATCGTCTCGGCGCGGGCTTCGTGCATCGTGCCGTGGATCCCTCCGGTGGTGACGATCTTGTCCCCCCGCTGGAGGCCGGCCACGAGCTCACGGCGGGTCGACTCTTCTTTCTTCCCCGGGAGGTAGACGAAGAAGTAGAAGACCACCGCCACGATGAGCACGGGGGGCAGCATCCCCAGCGCGGAGCCGGCGGAGGCGGCATCGAGGGAGAGGAGGGGATGACTCATGCGTCGGACTCCGAGGCGTCGTTGCCCCCTTCGGCCGCCATCCACCCCTCGGCCTCGCGACGCAGCGCGTGGAGGGCTTCGGGTCCTTCTTCGATCGCTCGGCGGATTCGCGCCATCAGCGACTGGTAGAAGGTGACGTTGTGGAGGGTGAGCAGGCGGGGGGCGAGGATCTCGTTGGCGGTGAAGAGGTGCCGGAGGTAGGCCCGGCCAAAGCGGCCGCACGCGTAACACGGACAGGCGGGGTCGAGGGGTCCCGGATCGTCACGGTGCCGGGCGTGCTTGATGGTGACCCGGCCGCGGCTGGTGAACGCCACGCCGAACCGGGCGCTACGGGTGGGGATCACGCAGTCGAACAGGTCGATCCCGGCGAGTACGCCGTCCACGAGGTCGAGCGGGTAGCCCACCCCCATGAGGTACCGGACCTTGTGTTTCGGGAGGTGCGCCGCACCCAGCTCGGCCATCGCGAAGAGCTGCTCACGGGGCTCACCGACGGAAAGCCCCCCCACGGCGTACCCGTCGAGGTCCATCGCGGCGAGCCGCTGCGCGTGCTCCACGCGGAGGTCTTCATACATCCCACCCTGCACGATCCCGAACAGCGCGGTGGACTCCGGCGCCCGACGGGCAGCGTTGCAGCGCGCGAGCCAGCGGGTGGTGCGGTCGGTGGAGCGCGCGACGTGATCGCGTTCCGCCGGCCATTCGATGCACTCGTCGAGCGCCATCGCCACGTCCACCCCGAAGGCCTCCTGGACCTCCACCGCCACTTCGGGGGTGAGGTGCCGCCACTGCCCGTCGATCGTGGAGCGGAACTTGACGCCCTCCTCCGTGATCTTACGGAACTCCTTCAGCGAGAAGACCTGGAAGCCACCGCTGTCCGTGAGGATGGGCCTGGACCAGTCCATCATCTTGTGCAGCCCGCCGAGCGCACGAATCCGCTCGTGACCCGGCCGCACCCAGAGGTGGTAGGTGTTCGCGAGCACCATCTGCACGCCAGCGCCTTCGAGGTCCACCGGGGTGAGCGCCTTCACGGTGCCCTGGGTGCCGACGGGCATGAACGCGGGCGTCTCCACCACGCCGTGGGGCAGGGTGAGCCGGCCGCGGCGAGCGCGGCCGCATTCAGCGAGGAGGGTGTAGTCGGCCACCGGCATGGCGGCGCGGGCTAACTCCTCGACCCGTCCGGCGCCGGAAAGAAGCAGGCGTCTCCATAGCTGAAGAAGCGGTACCCCGTGGCCACGGCGTGGGCATACGCGGAGAGCACCCGTTCGCGGCCGCCGAACGCGGCGACGAGCAGGAGCAGGGAGGAGCGGGGCAGGTGGAAGTTGGTGAGCAGCGCGCCGACCCGCTTCGGCTTCCACCCCTCCCGCAGGAGGATTCTCGTCTCCCCCGCGCCGGGCCCGGTGGCGGACTCCAGCGTGCGGACGACGGTGGTGCCGACGGCGACCACCCGGCGCCCCTCGACCCGCGCGCGCTCCAGCGCCGCCCAGGTCTCCGGGGGGACCGTGTACCGCTCGGGGTGGAGCTCTCCAGCGGCGAGCTGCTCGGCGGTGAGCGGGCGGAAGGTGCCGAGGCCGACCTCCAGGGTGACGGAGACGCGCTCGACACCCAGGGCGTCGAGCTCCGTGAGGAGCCGCTCACTGAGGTGCAGGCCGGCGGTCGGCGCGGCGGCGGCGCGCAGCGGCCCGGCCTGGTTGTAGACGGTCTGGTACCGGCGGGTGTCCTCGGCGTCGGCGGGGCGGCCCAGGTAGGGCGGGAGCGGCATCTCCCCGACCTCGGCCTCGATCGACTCCAGGCTCGGGGTAAAACGGACGCGGACGCGCCCTTCATCGAAGCGTTCCCGCACCTCGATCTCCCCGCTCCCTGCCCTCAGGCGCTCCCCGACCCGCAGCTTTCGAGCCGGGCGGACCAGCGCTTCTCCCTCATCGCCGTCGGCGCGGAGGACGAGCACTTCCACCGCGCCTCCGGTCTGGCGCTGGGCGCGGAGGCGCGCACGGCGGACCCGCACGTCGTTGACCACCAGCAGATCCCCGGGGCGGAGGAGCGAAGGGAGGTCGACGACGCGGAGGTCACGCAGCGGGTCGTCGACGACCAGGAGCCGGCCGCCGTCACGCTCGACGGGCGGCACGCGGGCGATCGCGGACTCCGGCAGCGGGAAGTCCCATTCGTCGAGCGGATCGATCGACACGCGGTTCAGCGGTGGCCAGACCCGCGGCGCACGGTCACGGCCCAGGTCGGCAGCGGGTTCTCTCGACGTTCGCGTTCGGCCTGGCGCGCGGGTGCGGGCGCTGCGGCGGGGCGCGGGGCCTCCCCCGCATCGGCTACGCTGACCCGCCGGACCTCCGTCTGTTCGGGCACATCGAACACCACGCGGAGGTAGCTGCCCTTGATGCGGCGGATGAACAGCCGCGCGTCGCCGACCACCAGGACATCGCCTTCACGGAGCGACACCCTGGGCGCGCGGGCGCGAATCACGCCCATCCCGCCATCGGGGACGCTGAGGTGCTCCACCGCCGTGCCGGGCGGGATTTGGAGGACCACCGCGGCCATGCCCCCCTGCACACGCTCCACCCGGGCGGAGGTGGTGCCCACGTACACGATCTCTTGGTCCTTCAGCGTGAGGCACAACATCGGGTTTCCGGAGCGTCGTCACGGTACCCGAAGGGCTCGGGCGCTGCAAGTCGTGCGGTGCCGCCTCGCACCCACGCTGCCGACGCCGGCTCCCTTCTTCGTGAGTTCCCGGCACAACGTGCGCGGGGCGCCGGCGTGGGGCGGCGCGAGCGTCGCGGGGGCGTGCACCCGATCACGGCGGGCGTGCGTGCGCGTGGCAGGATAGCGGCGCGTCCCCTCAGGAGACCGTCATGTCCGATCCTCTCGCCGCTCGCGGTCCCCGTCGCCGGGGTGGCCCCAAGGAGCGTGTGCTCGAGGAGCCGGTGGTGGTCGCCGAGCCGACGCCGGAGCCCGTGGCCGCTCGCCCGGCGCCCGCTCCGACCCCCGTCTCTGCCCCCTCTCCGCGGGAAACCACCGATTTCGAGGGGCTCCGCGCCATCGGGGACATGAACGCCACCGACGTGCGTGCGCTCATGGAAGAGTTCACCGGCGGTCGCAAGAGCGGCGGCTACCGCGTGGGCCAGCGTCTCCGCGGTCGCGTCACCAGCATCGGCGCCCAGAACGTCTTCCTCGACGTGGGCGGAAAATCCGACGCGGCGGTGGATCGTCTGGAGCTCGGCGACGTACGCCTCGGCGACGTGATCGACGCGTTCGTCGCCTCCACGGATGGCGAGCTCCGCGTCACCCGCACCCCCTCCGGCGGCGCGGCCCGCGAGATGTTCGTCGAGGCGATGGCCGCGAAGATGCCGGTGAACGGCAAGATCACCGCCGCCGCCGACAGCGGCTGGCAGGTGCTGCTCACCGACGGCATCAAGGCCTTCTGCCCCGGCTCCCACACCGGCGCCGCCGACTCGGCAGACGCCAACTACGTCGGTCAGACGATGGCCTTCCTCGTTCACGACCTCCGCGGCCGCGATGTGGTGCTCAGCCGCCGCGCCCTGGTCGAGGCCGAAGAGCGGGCGATGGCCTCCGAGCGCTACGGGTCGATCCAGATCAACGACGTGGTCGAAGGCACCGTCTCTGGCGTGCGCGACTTCGGCGCCTTCGTGAAGCTCCCCAACGGCGTGGAGGGGATGGTCCACATCTCCAACCTCGTGGATCGTCGGGTGAAGCACCCCTCCGAGGTGGTGAAGGAAGGGGACACCGTCACCGTGCGCGTGCTCGGAGTGGACGCCGCCCGGCGCCGCGTGGAGCTGAGCATGAAGCAGACGTCCGGGGGAAGTTCGTCCGGTGGCGCCTCGTCTTCCGGCGGTTCGGCCGGCGGCAGCAGCGGCGGCGGCGGCGGCGGTGGCGGGTCTCGCGGGTTCGACGTGTTCGCGGCCCTGCTCAAGGACGTGAAGGTCAAGCGGTAGCCGACCGCGGGTTGGCCGAACGACGGCGGTCAAGGGCTGGTGGCGCGCCACCGGCTTGCCCCGCGGGAGGCGCGGCGGTCGAGGAGCCGCGCGGGCGAGAATGGCGCGTCGGGGCGCCGCGTCCTCGCCGGAGGCGCGTGGATCACGGCCGGTCGGTGGCCGACCGCATTAGACCGCGCCCATGCTCCTGCTTCTCTCGCACGCCTTCGCCGCCGACCCCACCATGACCGCCCGGTGGGCGGCGGGGGAAGTCCAGCTCCAGATCGTGCCCCCCGCGGGGGAGCACGTCAACGACGAGGCGCCGGCGTCGATGTCCCTCGGACCGAGCGAGGTCCACGGCCTCGGCGCGCTCGAGTGGGCGCGGCTCCCGGTGCCGGAGGAGGGCGGGACGCTCCGCGCCGAGCTCCCCTTCTGTACGGACTCGGGGAGCAACTGCCGTCTGGTGGCGATGGAGGCGGTGATCGGGGGGAATCGCCGCTCGGGGAAGGCAACGCTGACTGCGCCGGCGCTCGTCGTCCCGGCGGCCGCCGCGGGGTCGATCGGCGCGGCGGTGCGGGTGTACGACTTCGGCGCCGTGTGGTGCCCGCCGTGCAACCAGATGAAGGCGGAGTTCCTCGACGACGCGAGCCGGATGGCGCCGTGGAGCGTCCTGGAGATCGTGCCGGTGGACGTGGACCGGCCGGAGAGCTGGCCCCTGAAATCGCGCTACCACGTGGGCGGATACCCCACGCTCGTGGCCGTCGATTCGTCGGGCGCGGAGCTGGATCGTTACGTCGGCTACGAGGGCGTCGCGAGCCTCGAAGGGTGGTTCGCCGGGCTCTCGCGGGCCACGCCGCTGGCCGCCATGGAGGCCGGGCCGCCGGCCGGCGTCGCCCCGGCGGAGGCCGGGCGGGTGGCGCTCCGGCTGGCGAAGACCCAACGGGAGGAGCTCGCCCAACGCTGGCTCAAGGCGGCGGGCGACGGCCGGGACGCCCACTACGCGCGGTTGATCCTCGCGCCGGATCGCACGGACGCGCTGTGGCTCCTCGCCCACGACCCCCAAGGCGACTGGGCTCCCGATCTCCTCGGCGCCTTCCCCGACCTGTTCCCGGCCGTCGCCCCCCGGATCCCCGAGCTCTCCCCTGAGCTGGCGACCTGGGCGTTCGACGCCTACGCGTCGAAAGCGCCTCCCGAGGCCGCCCTCGTCGCCCACGCGGCCTTCACCACGCTCACGCAGCAGCACGTGACCGACAACCTCGGCGCCAGCCGCGGCTACGTGGTCGACCTCGCGGATGGCTACGCCACGCTCGGCGATCTGCCGCGTGCCCTCGCGGTGCTCGATACCTTCAAGGCGGCGTATCCACAGGAGTTCACCTGGGACTTCGCCGCCGCCCGTCTCCTCGCCGACGCCAAGAAGTACCCGGAGTCCGAGGCCCGCGCCCGCGCGGCGCTCGCCGTGGCGTGGGGTGATCAGCGCCTGCGCGCCGTGCAGCGCCTCGCGCGCGCGGTCGACGCGCAGGGCCGTCGGCCCGAAGCGCTCGCGGCGCTCAAGACCGAGCTCGCCGTCGCGCCTACGCCCACGGCCGCCGACGCCGTGCGGACCACACGGTACCGGGGGGAGGTGGAGGCGATGATCAAGGAGTTTGGGGGGTAGGTGCCCTCACCCCGGGCAGTCGCGCGGGTCGGGGTACGTGTCGATACACTGGAGCATCCACGCGTTGCGCGTGTGCAGCCAGGTCTTGAGCTCCGCGACGCGGGCGCGGTAGTCGGAGCTGCCCCAGCGGGTGGAATTCCGGGCGGCCGGGGCGTTGAGCGGCGCGACCAGCGCGTCGATCTGGGCGTCCACCGCGTCGTTGCTCAGGTCACTGCGGAGCAGCTCCTCCATCCGGGCCCAGTACCGCTCGGCGAAGACCGGGTCGTCGAACAGGCCGGGGTACCAGCCGAATTCCCACACGTCGGTGCAGTCGGTGGTCTCGTTCTGGTCGTCCCACCAGGTGGGGAGCCACGCGCGGGAGTCGGCGCTGGCGGCGGCGCGGTCGAAGTCCCACAGCGGGCCGGCCTGGACCAGGCCTTCCCGATCCTTGAACATGTAGCCGCTGAGTCGGAAAGAGTCCGGGTTCTTCAGGTACACGTTGAGGATGTGGTGGTCGATGAACGAGTCGACGTCGAGGAGTTCGTCGTAGCGGAGGCCGGTGCGGGGGTCGGTGAGATCGGGCCGGACCAGGGCGTCGCCGATGGAGTCGAGCGTGGCGGTGAGGTAGTTCGACTGGGGGCGGACCAGCTCGCTCTCGCTCGGCTGCACGTTGACGAAGCTCTGCTGGAACTGCCAGATTCCTCCTCCGCTCCCGGCGTAGAAGCCGGACTCGCCGGTGCCGGTGCGGTCGATCTTGAAGAGGTAGCCACCCGTGACCTCGGGCTCGGCCACGTCCTCGGGGAGCATCGGGGTGATCGCCACCCGGTCGGGGTCGATCTCCACCTCCTCGGTGATCACGTACACGCCGAGGTAGTCGGCGCTGGTCACCGCGCGGTGCCGCTGCGCCAGGAAAACCTCGGCGAACTGCGTATGGGGCGCATAGCGGCCGACCGTGTTGCTCAGCGCGTAGGCGAGGGGATTTCGGACCAGCGCCTCGTCGAAGTAGTAGGGTGCATAGAGCACCCAGTCGCCGTTCTTGGGCATCCCGCCGAGCGACGCCTTCCGGTCGTCGTCGTTGTCCGGCTGGCGGAGCTCCAGGTCGTAGGCCTTCTTGTCGAAGCCGGAGCTCGAGGAGCCGTGGACGTGGATCCGCCCGCGCCCGCTGTCGACCGGGACGTCGAGCACGCCGGCCTCCGCGCCGTCCACGGGCTCCACCACCGTGAGCCCGATCGACACGTCGTCCGTGCCGTCGGGGGCGCTGCCGGTGGTCCAGAAGACGAGCACCGGCACGGTCGACGAGAACGCGCCCACCGTGTCGTCCACCTCCACGAAGCTGCGGCCGATGGTCTTGGACAGCTCCCCTTCGAGGTTCACCCGCGCGTGGAGGATGGTGGATGCGCCGAGGGTGATCGGCCCGGTGTAGGCCTGGAACGTGCAGTCGGTGTCGCCGGGATCGGCGCGGCAATACTCCAGGTCGCCGTCGCCGCCGTCGACGTCGAGGGTCACCGTGGTCTCACCGACGAACGCGCCGCCTTCCGGCGTCATCACCGGCTCGCCGAGGGTGAGCGAGGACTCGGAGGGGAGCTCGTCTGCGGAGTCGTCCGTCGGGATCGCGGTGTCGCGGTCGGTGTCGTCGCCGCCGAGCTGGATGTGACCCGAGGTGGCGCAGGCGAGGAGGAGGAGCGGGAACATCGGCGGGAGCATACTCCCGCCGCGTTGTCCGTGTCGCGTTGGCACAAGGTGTGCATGATGGGTTGCACCACCTCGGGTCCCGATGCTCCCCCTGCTCCTCTCCGCGCTCCTCCCCCACGCTCACGCCTGCGGTGGCTTCGTGCCGCCATCCGGAACGAGGGTCTCCTCCGACGCCCAGCAGGCCCTCTACGAGCTTGGTGAGGACGCGATCACCGTGACCTACCGCGCGCGGTACGCAGGCAACGCGACGGACTTCGCCTGGGTCCTTGCCGTTCCTGGGGGAATCACGGACGTGAGCCAGGGCGACGCCGACCGGCTCGATGCCATCGCGCTCGCCTCCGACCCGGTCGTGCACCTCGACCCCGCGGTGAACGAAGAGGGCGGCTGCGGCTGCGGCGCCGCCGGCTCGGACGGCATGAAGGGCGGTCTCGGACAGGATGGTGGGTATTCCGGCGTTTTCGTCACCGGCACGGGGTTCGCGGGGAACCTCCAGTACACCACCCTCGCCGCCTCGGACGCGGACGGGCTCTCCGCGTGGCTCACCGACCACGGCTACGACGTCTCGCTGATTCAGTCCGCGATCGACGCCTACGTCGCCGATCCCCTCGACTACGAATTCGTGGCGGTGCAGGTCGCCCCGGGCGAAGCGGTTGTCACGGATGACTTCGGGAACGTGCTCCTCGACCCCCTCCAGATCACCTACGGCACGGGCGCCGACGGCGCGCTCCACGCGGTCTTCCCCGCGCGTCTCGGCCAGTCCTCCACGGTCGAGGCCGTGCGGACCGAGATGTTCGTCCTCGCCACCGGCACCGCCTCGATCTCCGGCTGGTCCGCCCCGGAGAACCCGGATGTGAGCGACGGAAACGACTACGACATCGTCGGCCCGTCCTACGAAGACCCCAACGGCCTGCTCAGCGGCTTCCTCACCGAGCTCGCCGGCGATCAGGCGGTCGCGTGGCAGACCTGGACGGGCGAATACACCGACGATGCCGGCGAGAGCCGTTGGCTCACCCGGTACGATTCGTTCGTGAAGCCCTCCGCGGAGACGGTGGACGCCGAGTTCACCGACACCACCGAGAAGACCGAGGTCGACACCGTTATCTTCCTCCAGGAGGAGTCGGCATACGAGGCTGATCATCCGGCGGCCTGGCTGCTCCCGGCGGGCCTCGTGGGGCTGGTCGGCTTGCGGCGGCGGCTGTCGCGGCGCTGATCGGCGGAGATCCATCGGTTCCAGTCGGCGTTTCGGCGTGGGCCCCTCGCCCCACCCGGGGGCGAGGGGTTGGGGAGTGGGGGTGGGGAGCGCGGCGCGGGCGCTCCGGAGGGCGCCGGCGTCCTGGCGCGGGAACCTTGTCTGGAAAAGGGCGGGTGGCGAGGGCGCCGCCTTTCCCCCCGGTCAACGTCGGCGGTCGAGGTGCCGATGGCGGCGAGCCAGCCTCGACGGGCTACATGGCGCCCGATGCGCTCCGAGCCGAGGCCCCATCGTTGGTGGCAGGTCGGGCGGCTCCGCGCCGCCGTGACCGGCCTGGCGCTCGTCGTGGCGTTTCCCGCGCTCGCCGATCCGCTCGACGCCCTCGCTCCGACCGCCCGCGCCATCTACGCCCGCGCGGAAGAGCAGGAGACCAGCGGCCGATTCGCCACCTCCGCGAGCCTCTATCAGCTCGTCCTCGACCAGGACCCGACCTTCGTCCCGGCCCGCCTCGGCCTCGGTCGCGCGCTGGAAGCGCAGGGGAAATTGGGGGATGCCGAAGCGCTCTACCGGGATGCCCTCGGCGATCCTGACGTGAGCGAAGCGCTCGCGACGCTGCTGGAGTCCAGCCGCCCGGCCGAGGCGCTCGAAGAGTGGGTGCGCCTGGAGCCCGCCCGGGTCGGGGACCCGACGCCGTACCTGCATGAGACCCGCCTGCGGGTGAAGCTCGGCATGGTGGACGACGCGCAGGTGAGCTGGGAGCGGTACCTGGCGTTGCTCCAAGGCGCGATGCCCGATGGGGCCGTCTTCCTCGACCTTGTGGACGCCGCTCCCGCGGCCGCCGAAGGGCTCCTCCGCGCCTACCTGGAGAGCTGGCCGGAGGGGAGCGCGGCCGCCGAGGCGCACGAACGCCTGGAGCGCATCGAGGTGGAGGCCGAAGCTGCGCGCTTGGACCTCGGCGGAGACACCCCGCTCGACGCGGAGCTCCTGGCCGTAGCCGCGCGTGTGGAGGCCGCCCTCGCGCAGGGGGACGTGTCCACGGCGAAGGCCGTCGGCGCCGAGCTGGTGACCCGCGCGCCCGACTCGTCGACGGCCCACGCCCGCTATGCCGACGCGCTGATCGCGGCGGGGAGCTGGGGCGAAGCCGAGGTGCAAGCCCGCATCGCCCGTCGCCTCGCCCCGGAGGACGCGTCCGCGCGTGCGCGCCTCGGTCGCCTCCTCGCCGACGCGTACGGCGGCCGCCGGGACACCGAGGCGCTCACCGAGCTCCAGGCCGCCTGTCAGCTGCGCTCCGGGGACGCCGGCCTCCGCTTCCGCCTGGCGATCGTCCAGCAAAGAACCGGACACTTCTCCGACGCGGAGGCCTCCTACCGCGCGGTCCTCGCTGCCGATGCGGGCGGTCAGTGGGCGCCGGAGGCCCAGTCGCGGCTCGACGCGCTCATCCGCACGCCCCCCGTGCTCCCCGAGCCTTCGCCTTCGGCACGGATGGAGATGTCCGCGGCGGCGGAGCACCACTACCGGGTCTTTCTGGTGCTCCTTGGTCGGGGCAAGCGCGAGGAGGCGGCCGTCGAGCTCGATCAGGCGGTCACCGAGGAGCCGCACAACGCCTTGCTGCTCCGCAAACATGGCGATCTGGACAACGAAGCGGGGCACCCCGACGCGGCGGTCATCTGGTGGCGCCGCTCGCTCGATGCGGACCCGGCGCAGCCGGACATCTGGCGCAACCTCGCCGGTGCCGCGAAGTCGCCGGAAGAACGGAAGGACTGCCTCGCCCGTGCCGCCGCGCTCGGCGACCCCGAGGCCCACTACCAGCTCGCGCGGCTCGCGCGGGAGATCGGCGACTGGGCCACGGTGGAAGCGGAGCTCGGGGCGTATGAACGGAGCGCCTCGCTGACGTCTGAGTACCGCCTGGCGGCCGGGGCGATGCGCTCGGAGCTGCAGGCGCGTCGCCGGGCGTTCGCCTTGCTCTGGCTGTTCCTCGGGCTGGTCGGGCTGGGGACGCCGGCGTTGTGGTGGTGGCGCCGGCGGACCAGCCGTACGCTGTCCGAGCTGCTCGAGGCCACGCCGGAGTCCTGGCACGAAGCCGCGCGCCTGCTGGCCGGGATCCGTCACGAGGTGCTCAAACACAACACCACCGTGCTCCCCCAGGTGGCGGAGGCGGCCGAACGCGGAGACCTTGCGCCGTGGAACGCGCTGGTCGCCCGCCTGCCCGAGCTCACCGAGAAGCTCCACGCCTACGTGGGTGCCCTGGTCACCCTGGGCCGCGCGCGCCACGTCCGGTTCGTCCCCGCGGTCGATCCCACCTTCGGTCCGCTGCTCCGCGCGTTCGCCCGTCTGCGACGGATGCGTCGCCCCGATCCCGAGGCGCTCCGGGAGATCAGCCGGGTCGTGAACGAAGATGCGTATGGCACCATCGGTCGGCTCGTCCGGGAGATCTGCGTGCTGCGCTGCGACGAGGCGCTGGTGCGCGAGGTCTATGCGCGGGTGAGCGCGGAGCCGGGCTTTGCGGGGACCGCCCTCCCCGAGCTCTGGGTCACCGGGGGCCCGCTCACCCTCCGGCTTTTCCGACCCGACCTCGAGGACATCCTCGCCAACCTCCTCCGCAACGCCCTCTCGGCCGGCGCCACCGCCCTGGCCGTCGCGCTCAGCGACACCGAAGACGAGGTGACCGGGCATCCGCTCGCGGAGATCGCGGTGATCGACGACGCCCCGGGCGCCTTGTCCAACGCGATGATCCGCAGCCGCTTCATCGGCCGCGGCCTCGGCCTCGCGGTGGACCTCACCAACCGGCATGGGGGGAGCATCCGGGTGGACGCGCGGGCGGAGGGCGCGAAGGCCGTGGTGGTCCAATTCCAGATCGCCGAGGCCGGGGCGGACTGATCGCCGGCCCCTTCGGCATCGGTGGTCGCGGCTACGCGGGGCGCGGCGCCGGCGGCGTGAGCGTGCTTAGCTCTGCGACATGTCCAAGATCGACTACTCCGTCCCCGTCACCACCCTCAGCGGCGTCCCCACCACCCTGGAAGGCTACCGGGGCAAGACCCTCCTGGTGGTCAACACCGCCAGCAAGTGCGGCCTCACCCCGCAGTACGCAGGCCTGGAGGCGCTGTGGAAGGAGCTGGGCCCCGACCACTTCGCGATCCTCGGCTTCCCTTGCGACCAGTTCGGTCACCAGGAGCCGGGGAGCGAAGAGGAGATCGGCGCGTTCTGCACCAAGAACTACGGGGTGAGCTTCCCGATGTTCGCCAAGGTCGAGGTCAACGGGGCGGGCACCCACCCCCTCTTCCAGCAGCTCAAGGCGGCAGCGCCGGGCGTGCTCGGCACCGAGTCCATCAAGTGGAACTTCACCAAGTTCCTGGTGGGTCCCGACGGCGAGGTGGTGAAGCGCTACGCGAGCACGGACACGCCGGAGTCGCTCGCCGGGGAGCTGCGGGGGCGCGTGAAGGGCTGAGCGGCCCTCGGGAGCCTACTCCGGCTCCCCATCCAGATCGGCGTGGGCGATCACGTCCACGAGGGGGAGCACCGTCTTGAGGTGCTCCTCCACCGAGTGGGTCGTCGCATGTGCGGCGGCGAAGGAGAGGTCGGAGGGGAGCGCGACGTGCACCTGCACGAAGCGGCGCGGACCGGAGCGGCGCGTGCGCAGGTCGTGCCAGCTCCGCACCGGCTCCCCGAACGTGCGGAGCGCGGCTTCGAGCTTCTCGACCTCCTCCTGGGGGAGGGGACGATCCATCAGCTCGTCGATCGCCTCCCGGGCGAGCCCCCACACCTCCTTGACCATCAAGCCGGAGACGACGATGGACGCGACGGCGTCGGCTTCGGCCCGCCCGGTGAGCCAGGTGGCGCCGAGCCCGAGCACGACGGCCGCCCCGGTGAAGAGGTCCATGCGGTAGTGGACGGCGTCAGCTGCGAGGACGAGCGAGCCGGTGCGCTTCGCGGCGCGGGCCAGGAACGTGGAAATCCCGAAGCTGCCGACCATTGCGACCAGCATGCCGATCATGCCGACGGTGGTGTCGGGCGCGGCGCCCGTCGGGGCCATGAGCGTGCGAACCGCGGTCCAGGCCACGCCCGCGACCACGCCGCCCAGCAGCACCGCCTGGGTGAGGCTCGCGAGGGCCTCCGCCTTGCCGTGCCCCCAGGGGTGCCCCTCGTCCGGCGGCACGGCCGCCTGCTTCACCATCAGCAGGTTCACTCCGCTGACCACGGCGTCCCCCAGGCTGTCGGCCGCGGAGGCGAGGATCGCCCTGGAGCCCGTGATGAGCGCCAGCGCCAGCTTCGCGCCGCCGAGGAGCAGCGTGGAGATGATCGCGACGGTGAGCGGATGTAGGCGCATGGGCGGGGGCCTATTCCGGCGGGCGGACCTGGGGGTGGGCGCGCCCCGGATGCTGCAGGAGCCACTCCGCGAGCATCGCCTCGGGCATCGCCTTCGCGTAGAGCCAGCCCTGGGCCTCGTCGCAGCCGATGGTGGTTAGGAATCTTGCTTGATCCTCGGTCTCCACCCCCTCGGCGATCACCCTCAGCCGAAGGCTCTTGGCGAGGTCCACGATCGCCTGGGTCACCGCCGCGGCGTCAGCATCGTGGAGCATGTCACGGATGAAGCTCTGGTCGATCTTCAACTTGTCGATGGGGAACCGGCGCAGGTAGGCGAGGGACGAATAGCCGGTGCCGAAGTCGTCGATCGACAGGTGCAGGCCCAGCCCGCGGAGCGCCTGGAGCGTCGCGGTGACGTGGTTGGCGCCCTCCATCACGACGCTCTCGGTGACCTCCAGCTCCAAAAGTTGAGGTTGGAGCCCGCTTGCCTGGAGGGCTCCCCGCACCGACTCCACGAACTCGGGCTGTCGGAACTGCACGGCGCTGATGTTCACGGCCACGCGGAGCGGGTGACCTTCCCGGTGCCACGCGTGTGCCTGGCGGCAGGCTTCCCTCAAAACCCAGTCCCCGAGCTGGAGGATCAACGTCGAAGACTCGGCGATGGGGATGAACTTGCCTGGGGGGACCTCGCCGAGCACCGGATCGGTCCACCGAAGGAGCGCTTCCACCGACTCGCAGCGGGCCACCGCCAGGGTGATCTGCGGCTGGTAGTGCAGGCGGAGGCTGCCCTCGGCCACCGCGCGCCGGAGTCGGGCTTCGATGCGCAGCCGGGCGGAGGCCTCGGCGTCGAGCGTGGCCGAAAGCGACGCCATCCGCCCGTGCCCCAGCGCCTTGGCGTGGTTGAGGGCCGTTTCTGCGCTTCGGAGCAGCTCGGGGACGGTCGTGCCGTTTCCGGGGCTGCGGGCGACGCCAACCCCGGCGGTGAGCGGGAAGGGCGCCTCGCTCGCGCTCGCCGAGGCCGCCACGGCGGCGGTGAGCGCCCTCGCGGTCTCCTGGACCGCGGCCTCGTCCAAGTCTCCGTCGAGCATGACCGCGAAGCGGTCGCCGCTGAACCGGGCGACGTTGGTGCCGGCCGGGAGGGCATCGACCAGGCGATCGGCGAGCGCGGCCAGCACCCGATCTCCGGCCGCGTGGCCTTGCACCTGGTTGATGGCGGTGAACCGATCGACGCCGAGGAGCAGCAGGGTCACCCCGTTCACAGGGCGCGACGCGAGCGCCTCGCCCAGCCGGGCCTGGAACAGCGTGCGGTTCGCGAGCCCGGTCACCGGGTCGAAGTTCACCAGGCTGTGAATGCGCGCTTCGGCCCGTCGGGCCTCGGTGAGGTCTGCGGAGACCGCGATGTAGTGGACGGGCTGGTCCCCGCCGCCGACGCGGGTGATGGACAGCCGTGCCGGGAAGACCTCGCCGTTCTTCCTTCGGTCCCAGATCTGGCCCTCCCAATGCCCTTCCTGCGCCAGCGCCGCGTTCATCGATGCGTAGTAGGCGGGGTCGTGCATGCCCGACTGGAGCATCCGCGGGGTTTGCCCCACCAGCTCTGCCTGCCGATAGCCGGTCATGCCATCAAAGGCCCGATTCGCGCGGATGATCGAACGGTTTTCGTCCACGATGAGGATGGCATCCCGGGTGTCGGTGAACATCTGGGCCACCAACCTGTACTCGGCCTCCACCTCCCGACGCTCGGTCACGTCACTGAGGCTGCCGATGAGCCGCACCACCTCCCCGGCCGCGTTGGTCACCGGGGCCACCGAGACCTCGACGAACCGGTCGGCGCCATCGGCGCGGCGGAGCCGAAGGCCCGAGGCGCTGCTCTCGCGCCCCGCCGCCGCGTTGCTCAGGGTCGTCTGGAGCGTGGCCCGGTCGTCGGGGTGCACCAGGGTGAGCCAACGCCCAGGGGCGTCGGCCTGGGCGGGGATGCCGCAGATCGCCTCGGCGGCGGCGCTCACGAAATAGAAGCGGGTGAACGCCGGATCAGAAATCCAGATCGCCTCGGCGAGCGCCCCGAGCATCTCCCCAAAACTCTGCTCGGTCTGCTTCAGGCTCTCTTCCGCGGCCCGCTGCGCGGTGAGGTCGTTCGCGTAGACCAGGAGTGCAGGGACATGCTGGTAGACCAGATGGTGGCTGGTGAGGCGTACCACCAACGTGCCCCCGTCGCGGGTCGGTTGCGTCCGTTCGGCCTCCGACCCCTCCGTCGGCGGCATCAGGGAGCCGGGCTCAAGCTCAAGGAACTCGGCTCGGGACCATCCGCGCTGGGCGAGGGCGACCCGGTTCACGTCGAGCACCCGCCGACCGTCCGCGGTGACCACCCAGGCCGCGATCGGGGCGTCGTCGAACAAGCGCCGCAGCTCGTCTTGGAGCGAGAGGGCCGCCGCGTGGGTCTTCGTCTGCCGCTGCGCCCACCGGCCGAGCAGACGGTAGAGCAGCGCCCCGGTGAGCAGGACATAAAGCGCGCCCTTCACCATCGAGATCGCCTCCATCAACCCCGTGGAGGAGCCCGCCGTGGCGATGGTGAGCCGGTCGGAGACGAAGATCCACAGGAGCCCGGCCACCGTGTAGATCCCCGCGATGCGCGTCGGCATCGACGACGTGCGGGGTTCGGGGCGGTAGTCGGGAGCTTCCGGCATGATCACTAGGGCTCGATGGGTTTGAACTCAACGCGGCGGTTCTCGGCGCGACCGGCATCGGTCGAATTTTCGGCGATGGGCCTCAGCTCCCCGTATCCGATGGCACGGAGGCGCGCGGGGTCGATCCCGTTGAGGATGAACCACGTCATCACCGCCTCCGCGCGGGATTGGGAGAGCTCGAGGTTGTGCCGGTCGTCACCTACGTCGTCGGTGTGTCCGCTGATCTCCATCGACAGATCCGGGTGCTGCTTGAGGACACCGAGCGCTTCATAGAGCACGGTCTCAGAGCTGGAACGGATCACGGCCTTGTTCGTCTCAAAAGTGATCCCGTTGATCACGCCCGTGAACTTCGCGACCTCGCGGGGGACCTCGTCCGGGCAACCGTCCTTGTCATGGTAGCCGTTGGGCGTCTCAGCTTCTTCCGGGCATTTGTCCTTCCGGTCGACGATGCCGTCCTCGTCGGCGTCGGGATCGCCTTCGGGGCAGCCGTCGTCGTCCTGGTCGCCGTCGGCGTCTTCCGCCTCGTCGGGGCAGGCGTCGAGCTTGTCCTTGATCCCGTCCTCGTCGTTGTCCTTGTCCGGGCAGCCGTCCTTGTCCTGGAAGCCGTCCTTGTCTTCGGGGTGGTCGGGACACTGGTCGCGGGCGTCGGGTACGCCGTCTTCATCGTCGTCCAGATCGGGACACCCGTCCTCGTCCTGCCAGCCGTCCTTGTCCTCTGCTTCGTCGGGGCACCCGTCGGCGCGGTTGGGGACGCCGTCGCCATCGGCGTCGGGGGGGACCTCGGGGCGGAGGTCCACGCCGAAGGTCCACTCCACGTTGTGGAACACGTCGGTGGTGTCCTGAGTGGGGTCCCCGCCGAAGCTCCCGAGCCAGCGTACGTCGGCCCGCAGGTGCAGCGGCCCGGCGAGCCAGATGGTCATCCCCGGCCCGGCGTGGACCAGGAAGTCGCTGGAGGGATTGCGGTAGAGCTGCAGCTCGGCGCCCCCGGGATCGTCGGCGTTGCTCTTCCGGTGTACCTCCACCCACTGGAGTCCGCCGCCAACATCGAGGAACACGTCGACCCGCTCATCGGGCGTGAAGTGGTAGAGGGCGGCCACCCGACCGGACCACCGCGAATACAGGTAGTCGAAGTCGGAGAGGGTGTGCCCTTCCCCGTAGGCGACCTCCACCTCCAGATCGAAGGGGCGCGCGGCGCGGAGCCCGAGGCGACCCATCCCCTCGAAGGCCGGGGAGAGCGCGTTGGGGGCGAAGGTGAGGTATTGCCCCACGTACGCGCCTCCGGTGAGCTCGGGCGGTTCGGCGGAAGCCAACGTTGCGAGCATCAAGAACATGGAATCCTCACGACGCCGGGCCGTCGGGGCGGCGTCTATCGGGACCCCCGCCCCATGTCCACCTTCGTGGCACCGGATAGCCTTCCCGCGTGCTACTTCCGCTCTTGACCGCTGCCCTCGCAGCGCCGCTCGTCGCCTGGGTGCCCGAGGGGGTGGTGCACGTGGGGGAGCGGTCGCGGGTAGGGCTGGTCTGCGTCGGATGCGCCGGGCCCCTCGAGGGGGCGAGCGTGGAGGTCGTCGGTGCCGTCGTGCTGGGCACCCGGGCCGGACCTGACGGCGTGCTCTACGTGGATGTCGGTGGCCCAGTCGGGGAAGCGCTCCAGTTTTCGGTCAGCCAGCCCACGGGGAGGATCACGGCACGAGTGCCGGTGGTCCCGCTTGAGGCCTCCGCGCTGACGCTGGTCGTTCCTCCGGAGCTCGCCATCGCGGACGGGGCGCTCCGCGTCCGGGTGCTCACCGCCGGGGATGTCGCCCCCGAGGACGTGGTGCTGCGGAGCTCAGAGGGCACGGTCGGTCCACTCGAGCGCACCGCGGAGGGGCTCGCCGCCACCGTCACGCTCGCCGCCGACCGGATCGCGAGGCCCCTGGTCCTCGGCGCGCTCGATGTTCGCGCCCCCGGCGTCCCTCCCGCCTTCGCAACCGTGCGCCTGCGCGCCCGCCACTCGGGCACCGTCTCGGCCGAGAAGGGAACCCGCCTGTCCCTGAAGATCGGAGGGCGAAGCTATGGTCCGTTCGTCGCCGGCGCGGATGGCGCTGCCGCCGTGTCCTTCGAGGCACTCCCCGGAGAGAGCAGCTACGAGCTCCTGGTCACCGACGATCTCGGCAACACCCAGCGCCTGACCCAGGCCGTTCCCGCCGCCACCCGTCCCGCGCTCATCGCGGTGGAAGGACCGGGGCGGACGGGCGGCGAGCTCTGGCTCAGCGCCGCGGACCCGCGAGGCGCCCCCTGGGCGGGTCCGGCGCCGGCCTGTCGGGCGGGTGCCGCCGCGCCCGCGGCGGCCGCCGAGGTGGGCCGAGCCCGTTGGCGCTGGTCTCCCACGGACGATCGACTCACCGATGCGCCCGCCGGCTGCACCATGGGCGAGGCCGCGGTCACGACGAGGGTGCCCGGCGCGTCCCGCCTTCCTGCAGCGATCGCCCTGCGGTTCTACCCCGACGTGCTCTCGGCGGACTTCCCGCTCGCCGAAGTCCAGGCGAGCCTCATCGACGAGTCCGGCGACCGCCTCCCGCCCACGGGGCTGGAGCTGACCGCCGCGCACGGCACCCTTCGGCTCACCGCCGCCGAGGACGCCCTCCGCGGCGACTACGACGGCACCGCCGCCGCGGCGCTCGGACAGGACGAGATCCGCGCCCGATGGAGCCTGCCATCCGGGGACGGCTCCCCTCAGCGGATCCTTGTCTGTTCCGCCCGGACGCCGACCGGTGAGGTCCAGGCCGTCGCCCGCGTCTTGGACCGGCTCGGCCGCCCCCTCGTGGGCCGGGCGGTCGGGGCGACGGCGGGAGCGGAGGCGTTGCGTGACGTGGTGACGGATACGCGGGGCTACGCCCGGTGGCGCGTGGAAGGCGACACGGTCCGCGTGCTCCGCGTCGTCGCGGAAGGCGCTTCGGGGGAGGCGCTCGTGCGCCCCGACGTTCCCGGGGACGCGGGGTGCCTCAGCAGCGCCGAGCCCGATCGGGCGGACCTCGACGCCCGGGTTCAGGTGCCGATCCGCACCGGCCGGGTCCGCCAGGTCTTCGTGGAGACCGACCCGCGGACGCTCACCCTCGGCCCGGGGGCCAGCGCGGCGGTGCGGGTGCGGATGCTTGACTCGGCGGGGGCGCTGGTGCGCGACGAACCTGTGGAGGTCTCGGCCTCTGAGGGGACGGTGACCGCGCCGATCGCTCAGCTGGACGGTTCGTTCGTGGCGCTGTTCACGCCGGCGCTCGGCACGGTGGCGAGGGACGTGCGGATCACGGCGAAGTCGTCCGCCGGCGCCGTGGTCACCACCTTGGCGATGGCGCCGCGCCCCGTCCGGGGGTTGGTGTCCGCCGGCTTCGGCTGGGTGGGCAATTTCAGCTCCATCTCCAGCCCCTACGGGGTGATCGCGCTGGAGCCGAAGCTACCCTGGAACGTGCTCTCTGCTCGCATCGGCGTGAGCGCCTACGGCCTGAAGGCCCAGGTGGAGGACGCCACCGGCGACGCGGAGGTGACCGCCACCTTCTTCCCCGTGGACCTCGGCCTCACCCTGGCTTCTCGGGGGCCCCGGCTCAGCCTCGGCGCCGGCCTCTCCCTGGTGGTGGTGCCCTTCGACCTCTCCGCACGGTATGACGGCGCCGACGCCCTCGGCGGGGTGGGCCTCTCTCCGCCCGGCGTCGACGCGCGCGGGACCGTCGGCTGGCGGCTAGGTCAGACCGAGCTTTTTGCCGAGGTTGGCTACCTCCTGTTCACGGCGCCCGACGGGGCGGTCACCATCGCGCAGAACGCGGGTGGACTGCACATGATCGGCGGTTACCGGCTATTGTACTGACCATGGGCCCGCTCCTCGCCCTCTTCGCCGCTTGCGCGCCTACCGCGCCGCCGGTGGAGTTGTACGCCGTCAGCCCGGACCGCGGCTGGCAGGGGGAGACCACCGACGTGCGCATCGAGGGGAAAAACCTCCTCCCATCCCTCAACCTCGGCGCGGAGGATGAGGTGGTGGGTGAATTTGAAGCGTGGCTCGTCGGTGCCGACGGGGACTTCCGGCTGGAGGGCACCGAGCTCCTCGATCACTCGGCGCTCACGGCGCAGGTCCCCGCGGGGATCGACCCGGGGGTGTACCCCGTGAAATTACGCACCCCGTCGGGCATCGAAGCGTCGCTCGACGACGCCTTCCGGGTGACCCTCACCCGGGCCGACCGGCTCACGCTCAGCATTGAGAGCGGCGTCGCACCGGTAGGCGACTACGCGGACATGACCGTACGGGTCGAGGACCCGTCCGGGGTCGTGATCCCCTCTGAGCTCTCGGTGTCGATCATCGCGTCCTCGGCGATCGGCGCCCGCGGAGTGACCTTCGGTCCCGATCAGCTCGGGGGGCAGACCGCGGTCGAGGGCGACGTCGGCATCACCGGCGCCCTGGACGCCGATGGCTCCACCGTGGTCAAGGTCACCTCCTCGGAGCCGGACGACGTGCGGTTCAGGGTCACTGCGGTCGACGACGACGAGCTCGCGGACGGCAGTACGCTCATCACGTGGGAGGCGGGCGCCGCCACCAACGCGGTGGTCAGTCTCCCGTTTTCCCCGTATCGGGCGGTCGCCGGTCAGCCGTTCACCGTGCATATCGCCCTTGAAGATGCGCGCGGGAACCCGCTTCCCGATGCCTACGCTCGGATCCTCCTCTCCGACGAATGTTCGAATTACCACCCGAAGGTCGAAGTGTTCGGCGCGGCGGACGTGGAGGTCACCCTCAACACGGCCTGCCTTGAAGATCGTCTCACGGTGGCCAGCGATTCGGTGGGGGAGGCGGTGAGCGAGCCCTTCGAGGTCGCCGCGGCGGAGCACACCGCCTACCGGGTCACCGCCACGCCGGACTCGGCCATCACCGCCGGCGTGGACCCGGTGCTGGTTCAGGTGGAGGCCGTGGATGCGTACGGAAACGTCGTTCCGGACGGCGTCGGGGTCATCACCCTGGAGGATGATCTCGCGGGTCTGGACGCTCCGCGTACCTCCTGCCCCGGGTTTCACGCCGGCGTGTCCATCTGTTCCACCTACCTCCGGCGGGCGGGAGCGGACATCGTTCGGGTCGTCGATGAAGCGTCACGAAGGGGCGCGTCAGGGACGGTGATGGTCGACGCGGACGTCCCCACGTCCCTCGACCTGCAGCTCAGCACGCGCAACACGGTCGCCGGCCGGGAGATCACCGCTTCGGTCGCCGCGGTGGACGCATGGGGAAACCTTGTCGCCTTCGAACCCGGCGGGCTGGACCCGGTGAACTTCACCGACGACAGCGGCTCCGTCGCCTGCGAGTGGTTCGGCGCGATCGGTGACGGCCACCAGTCGTTCATCTGCGCCTTCACCACTGCCTGGGAGAATGACGAGGTCTCTGCCTCCATCGCGCGTTTCGGGGTGACGGGCGCCGCGCCGGACTCGATCACCATCGTCAACGCGGACCTCGCGGTGGTGGACGTCACCGCGCCGTCGAGCGTGGTCGCCGGCGCCTCGTTCCCGTTGCTTCTCGAGGGGTACGACCTCTACGGGAACCCGTACCTGGAACAAAGCGATCCCGTGATCGATCTTGAGGACACCACGGGCACCCTCACGATCTCGAGCGCGACGCTCGGGGTGGAGGGGAGCGTCACGACCGCCGCCGTGCTCACCCGGGCCTCCGCCGCGGTTCGGGTCCATGCCTCGCAGGCCGGGCTGCGGCTGGGGAGCAGCGCGGCCATCAACGTGAACGCCGCGGGGATGGATGGGTTCTCCGTGGTGGCGCCGCCCTGGGTGGCGACGGGCACGGACCTCGACGCGACCGTGCAGGCGATCGACCCCTTCGGGAACCCGATCGCGACCTACGGCGGAACGCCCACGATCTCCGTCACCGACGACGCGTGTACGACCGCGAGCATCGGCGGCTTCGCGTCGGGCGCCGCTTCCGTGACGGTGCCCTGCTCCGCGGTGGTGCTCGACGGCCTGGTCACCGTCACCGACGGCACCTACTCCGGGGTGAGCGGCGCGCTCGACGTGGTGGACCTTGCCTGCGCAACCCCGCCGACCGTGGCGTTCACCCTGGACGGGGAGACCCAGCCGGTCGTGTGCCTCGCGGCGGGTAACGCGAGCGTCGCCGTCGACGCGACCGGTTCGACGGATGGGGGCGCGCCGATCGCCGCCTGGCACTTCGTCGACAACGAAGACCAACGCCTCCGTACGGAGTCCGGCACGGGCACCCTGGAATGGTCCGGCGCCGGTCCGCGGCGTGTGGAAGGCATCGCCATCGACGAGAACGGCTGCGGCGCCGCCGCCACCACCTGGGTCTGGATCGGCGAAGACGACGGGGAGCCCACCGGCCCCATCGAGTTGACCGCCAGCGCGAGCACCATCGCCACCGGCGGGAGCCTCAGCGTGGACGTACTCGCCTACGACTGCACGGGCGACGTTGCGGTCGATCAACCTGTTCTCCTCCGCACCAGCCTCGGCACCGTCGCGGGCACCGCCAGCGGCACGGGGCTGGAGCTCACCCTCGACGCGGCCGGGGAGGGGACCGTGAGCTGGTCGTTCCCCGCGGGTTACGCCGCCATCGCGACCTTGTACGCGGGCTCGGAGTCCGCGGGCGGGTACGGGACCGCAACCGTCGCGGTCACGCAGGACAGCGCCCGGCCTCACGTGGTGTCCGTCACGCCGAGCGGGTTCACCCACGCTCCGGTGGAGGAGGTGGTCGTCAGCTTCGACGAGGACATCCTCCCGGCCAGCGCCAGCGGGGTCACGCTATACGGCCCCTCGGGCGCGGTGTCGGCGAGCGTCTCGGTGGATGGAAGTACGATCACGCTGACGCCCGACTCCCCGCTGGACACGTCGACGGGCAGCTTCACCCTCACCCTGTCCTCGGTCGTGCGCGACGAGGCGGGGAACCGGCTTGACGGGGCGTGGTCTGGCGCGGCTGCCGCGTACTCCAGCACCTTCGGCGACGTCGCCGACACGCTCCCTACCCTGGCGGGCTGCTCCCTGAGCACCGACACCTTCCGCCCCGACGGCGACGACGGCGCGGGCGTGGAGGCCGACTCGGTGGAGCTCACGCCGGTGAGCAGCGCCTCGCCGACGTGGTGGGCGCTGGACGTCGAGGACACATCGGGTAACCGCGTACGCTCGACCCGCGTCGACGGCACCTCGGTCGCGATCACCTGGGACGGCACCGGGGACGACGGTCTGGTCGTCGCCGGAGGCAGCTACCTCATCACTCTCTGGGCGATCGACGCCCAGGACAACCGCGGCGAAGCCTGCGTCGAGTCGGTCGACGTGGCCCACCGCCTGGAGCTCCCATGAGCAGCGCCCCCGCGCGTCCCTTGCCGCCTCCTGCCATGGAGATCGACCAGTGGCGCCTCGCTGAGCTCGGCCATCAGGCGGCGGTGCTGGTGCATCAGCTCCGGCAGCCGCTGTTCGCGGTCCGCGGGCTCGTGCAGCTGGCGGCGGCGGACCCCACTCGGGCTGGTGCGCACCTCGCGGTCGCCGAGGAGCAGCTCCACGTGCTCCAGGCGCTCGTCGACGGCTGGGCGGACTTCGCGCGGCGGCCCGCGCGGATGGACGAGGTGTTCGATCTGCGGGCGCCGGTGGAGAGCGCGCTGGTCCTGCTCCGCCACCGCGGCGCGGCCCTGGGGGTGGCGGTGGAGGCCGACCTCGGGCCGGGCATGGTGGTCCGCGGCAGTCTTCTGGCGATCCAACAGGCGGTGGTCAACCTCGGGCAGAACGCCATCGAAGCGGCGGAGGGGCGGCAGGATGCCCGGGTCTCGCTGCGGGTGGAGGGCAACTCCATCGTCGTGGAGGACAACGGACCCGGGCTGCCGCTCCCGGTGCGGGCGCGGCTCTTCGAGCCCTTCGTCACCACGAAGGAGCGGGGAACGGGGCTCGGCCTGCCGATCGTGCGGGCGTTGGTGCAGGGGTCTGGGGGGGAGATCGCGCTGGAGACGTCGGAGTGCGGCGTCCGCTGGCGGATCGTGCTAGCCGCCGCGGCATGAGCGACACCCCCCCGGACGACCTCGACACCACCGCCCCCGAAGCCCACCTCGCCGACCTCGGGCCCAAGTTCCTCGCGGCGTTGGAGGCTCGCGCCGCGGGTCGGGTAGACGCTGCGCTCGACGGCCTCCTGGCCGTGCTCCGTGCCGAGCCTCGGCTCGCCGAACCACGGATGGAGATCGGTCGCATCTACCTGGAGATGGGGCGGCTCGCCGAAGCGGAGGAGGAGGCGCGCGAGGCGATCCGCATCCTCGAGGCCGGTGGGGGTTGGACCGAAGACGTGCCCGAGCACATCGTCCTCGCCCTCGCGTGGGCGCTGCTCGGGGAAGTGCTCAAGGAGCTGGCAGCCTCCGACGAGGTGGTGTTCGGCGACGATCCGGCGCGCTTCGCCGAGCTGGTGGCGCAGAGCCGCGCGGCGTTCGCTCGCGCGCACGAGATCGATCCCAGCGACACGGCCAGTCTGCTCAACGCGAAGGAGCTGGAGCAGGATGAAGAGCCCGAAGCCGCGCCTGAAGAGCTGAACTGACGGCGGAGCTGGTGGCCGCGGGCACCGGTCGCCCGCGACGTGAGAGATTCTGCGGGACGGGGCGCGCCGAATCGGCCACCGCGAGGTACCATGCGCGCGATCCTTTCCGTCGTGGTGCCCCATGTCCGTCCTGTTCATCCCGCTTCTGCACATCCTCGCCTGCTCCAACACGGTGGCCGTGGTCCCGGAAACGCAGGTAACTCCTCGTGAATCTGGCGCCGATCCGCTGACTGGGGTGCTCCAGGCCGATGCGCGGGCCTTCGCGGAGTCGTCGGACGGCTTCCGGTTCATCAACCCGATCTGGAGCCTGGATGGCGCGCTGAATGCCTCCGGAACGGTGGTCGGCCAAGGGGACGAAGCGTTCACCATGAGCTTCCGCGGCTGGGGCCGTGACGGCGCGGTGGACAGCGTCGAGCCCGTCGCTCCGCGTCTCGGCGCGTGCACCCCCGAAGTGCGCCCCGACGGCAGCTGCGCTCGGCAGGTTGAGTACGCCCACCCCGGCGCCACGGCCTGGTGGGCCAACGCCGCGAGCGGCCTGGAGCAGGGCTGGGACCTCGACTCCCGGCCCGCCGGCGCCGGTCCGCTGGTCATCGAAGTCGGCGTAGACGGCGCGGACGTCGACGGCGACGAGGCCGAGCTGTGGATCACCACCGACAGCGGGTTCGCCTTCCGCTACAGCGCGCTCTCCGCGTGGGATGCGCGCGGCGAGGCGCTCGACGCGTGGTTCGAGGCCACCCCCGAAGGCCTCCGCATCTACGTGGACGACGCCGACGCCCTCTGGCCGATCACCGTCGATCCGGTGCTGACCACGGCTTCCTCCACGATGACCGGGGAGACCACCAGCAACAACTTCGGCTACGCTGTGGAAGCCGCGGGCGACGTGAACAACGACGGCTACGACGACCTCATCGTCGGCGCTTACGGCTACTCGTCGAGCACCGGCCGCGCCTACGTGTTCCACGGGTCGGCGTCCGGCGTGTCCTCGACCGCCACGACCACCCTCACCGGCGGCGCGGCGAGCGACTACTTCGGCGCCGCGGTTCGCGGCGCGGGCGACGTGAACAACGACGGCTACGACGACGTCGTGGTCGGCGCCTACGGCTACACCGCCGAAGACGGCGAGGCTTTCGTCTACTTCGGTTCGGCCTCCGGCATCACCACGACCGGTGCCGTCACGCTCACGGGCTCCACCGCCGAAGACCGGTTCGGGCAGTCCGTCGCCGGCATCGGCGACGTGAACAACGACGGCTACGACGACGTGGCGGTGGGCGAGCCGCTGTACAACTCCAACATCGGTCGCGTCTACGTGTTTCACGGGGGCGCGACGTTCAACTCCACGGCGGACACCACCATCGGTGGCGGCACGGCCAGCTACTTCGGCTGGGCGGTCGACGGCGCGGGGGACGTGAACAACGACGGCTACGCCGACCTCGTCGCTGGCGCCTACGGCTTCTCTTCGAACAAGGGCCGTGCCTACGTGTTCCACGGCACCTCCACCGGCGTGAGCAGCAGCGCGGCGACCACGCTCACCGGCGGCTCCAGCAACTACTACATGGGCTACGACGTGGCCGGCGCAGGCGACGTCAACAACGACGGCTACGACGACATCATCGTGAGCATGTACGGGTACGGCTCCTCGCTCGGGCGCGCGCAGGTCTACGAGGGCGGCGCCTCCGGCGTCGACACCACGGTAGACACCAACCTCGACGGCTCCACGGCCGGCTACGAGTTCGGCTTCGCGGTGGACGGCGGGGTCGACGTCGACAACGACGGCTACTCCGACGTCATCGTCGGCGAGCGGAAGTACGGCTCGAACGTGGGCGCGGCCTACGTCTTCAACGGCTCCGCCTCGGGCACCTCCAGCACCGCGGGCACCACCTTCGCGGGCACGGCCGGCTCCCAGTTCGGGCGCGCGGTCGCCGGCGCGGGCGACGTCAACGGGGACGGCTACGGTGACGTGGCCGTCGGCGGCAGCACCCTGACCACCTCCACCGGCAAGGTCTGGGTCTTCCACGGCTATGTCGATGCCGACGGCGACGGCTACGTGGTGGGCGGCAACGGCACCAGCCAGGACTGCGACGACACCGACGCCAGCATCAACCCCGGCGCGACCGACACCGTCGCCGACGGGATCGACAGCGACTGCGACGGCGTCGAGCTCTGCTACGCCGACTCCGACGGCGACGGCTACCGCACCAGCACCACCTCCGCCTCCACCACGGGCGACTGCACGGGCCCCGGCGAGGCCCTCGCCACCGTGCCGAGCGGCGACTGCCTCGACAGCAACGCCGCCGCCAACCCCGGTGCATCCGAGGTCACCGGCGACAGCATCGACGAGAACTGCGACGGCGGCGAGACCTGCTACGCCGACGCCGACAACGACACCTACACGCCCGGCACCACCGTCGCGTCGGCGGACACCGACTGCAACGACCTCGCGGAGGCCACCTCCAGCGACCCCACGGGCGACTGCGACGACACCCGCGCGTCGATCAACCCGGGCAAGACCGAGATCGTCGGCAACAACTTCGACGAGAACTGTGATGGAAGCGCCGGCTGCTACGCCGACGTGGATGCCGACGGCTACCGCACCACCACCGTCATCGCCTCGGCGGACGCGGACTGCACGGACGCCGGGGAGGCCCGCTCGGTCACCACCGCTGGCGACTGCGACGACGCCAACTCGGCCGTGAACCCCGGCGCCACCGAAGTGTGCGACGCGGCGGACACCGACGAAGACTGCGACGGCACCGCCGATGACGCCGACGCCTCGGTCTCCGCGGCCTCGAAGTCCACCTGGTACGCGGACGCCGACGGCGACACCTACGGCAATGCCTCGTCGACCGTGCTCGCCTGCGACGCCTCCGCCACCGCCGTGGCCGACAGCTCGGACTGCGACGACACCGACGCCAGCATCAACCCGGCCGCCACCGAGGTGTGCGATCCGGCGAACGTCGATGAGAACTGCAACGGCCTCGCCGATGACGCCGACACCGGCGCGCTCGGCGGCGGCACCTGGTACGCCGACAGCGACTCGGACGGCTACGGAAACGCCGCGAGCTCCATCACCGCCTGCGATGCGGGCGCTGGCTACATCGCCGACGACACCGACTGCAACGACGCCGACGGGGCCATCCACCCCGGGGCTACCGAGACCGTGGGCGACGGGATCGACGCCAACTGCGACGGCGGCGAGAGCTGCTACGCCGACGCCGACGCCGACGCCTACCGCACGGACGACACGGTGCTGAGCGCCGACCTCGACTGCGCCGACGCGGGCGAGGCCCTGTCCTCCGTCACCAACGGCGACTGCAACGACGCCGACGCCGCCATCAACCCCGGAGCGTTCGAGACGACCGGCGACGAGATCGACCAGAACTGCGATGGCGGCGAAGACTGCTTCACCGACACCGACGGCGACGGCTACTACTCCGACGACGGTGCGATCACCGCCTCGGCCGACACGGACTGCGTGGACGCCGGCGAGGCCACCGCGACGTCCAGCGGCGGCGACTGCGACGACGCTGACCCGGCCTACAACCCGGGCGCGACCGAGACCTGCGACGACCCGAACGACTACAACTGCGACGGGACCGTGGCCTACCTCGACAACGACGGCGACGGCGTGGCGGCCTGCAACGACTGCGACGACGGCAACTCCCAGGCCTTCCCGGGCGCGACCGAGATCGTGGCCGACGGCATCGACGAAGACTGCGATGGCGGCGAGCTCTGCTACATCGATGCGGACGCCGACGGCACCCGGGTGGACGACACCACCGTGGCCTCTTCCGACGCGGACTGTGCGGACGCGGGCGAGGTCGGCGATGGTTCGGCTTCGGGCGACTGCAACGACGCCGACCCGGCGTACTACCCCGGCGCCCCGGAGACGGACTGCACCGACCCGAACGACTACAACTGCGACGGCTCCACCGGCTACGACGACCAGGACGGGGACACCTTCCCGGCCTGCGAGGAGTGCGACGATCTCGACGCGACCATCAACCCGAACGGGACCGAGGTCTGCAACGAGAAGGACGACAACTGCGACGGGGAGGTCGACAACGAGGCGGCGGACTCGAGCCTCTGGTACGCCGATGCCGACGGCGACAGCTACGGCAACATCAACGTGATCGACTCGAGCTGCAACCAGCCGGCCAACTTCGTCGCGGACTCCAGCGACTGCGACGACCAGGTCGGCAGCGTGCACCCGGGGGCTGAAGAGGTCGCCAACGACGGCG
The DNA here is from genome assembly GCA_903921785.1 of uncultured Pseudomonadota bacterium. GTDB lineage: Bacteria > Myxococcota_A > UBA796 > UBA796 > SXON01 > SXON01. Next base: position 32,386 of record CAIXRH010000199.1, on the reverse strand, counting down.
TGGACCAGGACTGCGACGGCGTCGACCTCATCGACACCGGCGACACCGGCGACACCGGGGGCGACACGGGTGGCGACACCGGCGGCGACACGGCCGACAGCGGCGTGGACACCGACACCAACGGCAACAACGACACCTCGGGCGCCAACAACGAGGACGTCGCCGGTGGTGGCGGCTGCGGTTGCGACACCACGGATCCGTCCGGGGTTGCGGCCGGCGCCGGGTTGCTCCTCGCGGGCCTCGCGCTGAGCCGTCGTCGGCGCTGAAGGCGGCAGGGCGTGACTCGGGGCACCAGTTGGCGCCCCGGGCCGGGTTAGCCGGAGGGGGTGAAGCACCCCCACGCTCGATTTCTGCCGATGACCGCCGAGGAGGCGGGCGGCGAGCTCGACGTGATCCTCGTCACCGGCGATGCCTACGTGGATCACAACACCTTCGGGGTGGCGCTCATCGGCCGCTGGCTGGAGGCGCACGGCTTCACGGTCGGGGTGATCGCGCAGCCCGACTGGGACGACCCGGACGCCTACCGGGTGCTCGGCCGGCCGCGGTTGTTCTTCGGGGTGACCGCGGGCCAGATGGACTCGATGGTGAACCACTACACGGCGTCGCGGCGCATTCGTAACGACGACGCGTACTCGCCGGGGGGCGAGGCGGGGCGTCGCCCGGATCGGGCGTGCATCGCGTACGCCAACCGGGTGAAGCAGGCCTACCCGGGAGTGCCGGTGGTGCTCGGCGGCGTCGAGGCCTCGCTCCGACGGTTCGCCCACTACGACTATTGGCAGGACCGGCTCCGGCGCAGCATCCTCCTCGATGCGAAGGCGGACCTCCTCGTTCACGGCATGGGCGAGCTGGCGGTGGTGGAGATCGCCGAGCGGCTCCGTGCCGGCAAAGGGATCGCCGGGTGCCGGGACGTCGCGGGCACGGCGTGGGCGCTCGGCATGAAGACGCCTCGGCCGGAGATGAAGGTCGTGGAGGCGCCGAGCTTTGAGCAGTGCGTCGCCGATCCCGCGGCGTTCAATCGGCTCACGATGCTGATGTACCGCGAGTCGAACCCCCACTGCGCGGAGGCGCTGGTCCAACCACACGGGGATCGGGCGATCTGGTGCAATCCGCCCGCGCGGTCGCTGAGCACCGCCGAGCTCGACCGGCTCTACGAGCTGCCGTATTCCAACGCGCCGCACCCTGCGTACCGCGCGCCCGTCCCCGCGTTCGAGAGCATCCGCGGCAGCGTCACGATCAATCGCGGCTGTTCCGGGGGGTGTTCGTTCTGCGCGCTTACGCTGCACCAAGGCAAGGACGTGGTGAGCCGAAGCGCCGGCAGCGTGGAGCGAGAGGTCGTTTCGCTCACCCAGCAGAAGGGGTTCAACGGGGTCATCTCCGACCTCGGCGGGCCGACGGCGAACATGTTTCACATGCGGTGTATGTCCGCGTCGGCGAACGCCGTCTGCCGGCGGGTCTCCTGCCTCCATCCGGTGCGCTGCAAACACTACGGCACCGATCACGGCCCGTTCGTGAAGCTGCTCCGCCGAGTGCGGACGCTTCCCGGCGTGAAGCGCGTGTTCGTCAACTCCGGCCTCCGCTACGATCTCGCGGCGCTCGCGCCCGGGGTGGTCGAAGAGATCGCTACCCATCACGTGTCGGGATCGCTGACGACGGCGCCGGAGCACGTCTCCGCCAAGGCGCTTCACCACATGCGCAAGCCGGAGATCACCCACTTCGCCGACTTCATGGAGCGCTTCCAGGAGGCGTCACAGAAGGCGGGGAAGAAGCAGTTCCTGGTTCCGTACTTCCAGTGCGCGCACCCGGGCACCGGGCCCGAAGAGGCCATCGAGCTCGCGCGCTACATGAAGGACAACGGGCTGCGCTGTCGGCAGGTGCAGCTGTTCATGCCCACGCCGGGTACCCTGAGCACGGCGATGTACTACACGGGCATCGATCCCTACACCAAGGTGCCGGTCGCGGTGGCGCGCGGTCACAAGGAACGCGCGCGCCAGCGCGCGTTGATGTTCTGGTGGAAGCAGGAGGAGTGGCCGGCGGTGCGGGAGGCGCTCTTCGCCTGGAACCGCCCCGACCTTGTGGGGACGGCGCCGGGCTGCCTCGTGCCGCCGGGACCGTCCCGGGGGAACTGGCAGCGGGGGGCGCGGCCGAACGAGCCGACGGTGGGCGCGATGGGGATGCAGGTGGAGAAGGCCAGCCGTCAGGACCTCGACGAAGAACGGTGGGAGGGGCTCGCGGGGACCGCGTGCTGATCTTGGTCGCCGCGGCCTGGGCGTGGACGCCGGTCGACGGCGAGACCCTGCGCTACGCCGCGGAGTGGATGGGCATCGAGGCCGGCGCGGCGACGGCGGTGACCCGCCGGAGCGGGGAGGGGTGGACGACCACGCTGACCACTCGGTCGGCGGACTGGCTGGCGCCGCTCTACCCCATCGACGACGAGGTGCGCAGCGAGTGGACCGAGGGCGGAAGCCGACGGTATGTCACCCGTTTTCGTGAGGGCCGGTTCCAGCAGGACCAGGCGATGGGCTTTGGCGAGTCCGGGATCCACGTCGACCGGCACCAGTGGTTCCCCGAGGGCTGGCGGACCTGGAGCAACGACTACGCGGCGGTGCCCGGGGTGGAGGACCCGCTCTCGGCCGTCTTGCGGCTGCGATCCGCGACGTCGGCTGTGACGCTGCAGGTCTTCTCGGGGAAGCGGGTGGTGCCGATCGAGTGCGGCGTGCCGGTGGCGGAGCTCGTCGACGGGGTGGCGGCGTGGCGCATCGACCTGCGCACCCGCGAGGAGGGCGTGCTCCGCGACCGCATCACCGCCTGGTTCTCGGCCGACGACGCGCGGACCCCGCTGCGCGCGGTGGTCGCCACCAAGGCGGGGGGCGTGACGGTCCGGCTCGTGGGTCAGGCGCCGTGAAGGTGCTCCACGTCGACCCGGCGTTGGAGTGGCGGGGCGGGCAGGCGCAGCTGGCGGCGCTCCTCCGCGCGCGCCCCGGCGACGGCTGGGCCGGCGCCCCGCGCGGGGAGCTCGCCCGCCGGGTGCGCCCGCCAGACGTCCCGCTTCGCCCCAATTCCGACCTCCGCAACCTCCCCCTGCTCCGCGCGGGGGCGGCCGCCTACGACCTCGTCGCGGTTCATAGCTCCCACGCGCACACCGCCTCGCTGGGGGTGAGCGTGCCCGTCGTGGTGCACCGGCGCAACCACCGCCCGCCCACGAACGTCTGGCGGTACCGCCGGGCGGCGTCCACTGTGGCGGTCTCCGCGTTCGTGGCCGGGCTCTGCCGCGCCGCGGGTGTCCCGCGGGTCTCGGTGGTGTACGACGGCGCGGACGCACCGGCGCCGCTTCCCCGACCCGACACCGCCATCCCCGAGTACCTCGTCCCCGCGGCGTTGGTCGCCCACAAGGGCCAGGCGGCCCTCCTCGACGCGTTCGTGGGGATGCCGGGCGAGCTCGTCTTCGCGGGGGACGGCCCGCTCCGGCCCTCGCTGGAGGCTCGCGCGGCCAGGCTCGGCGTCCGCGCCCGCTTCCTCGGCGCCGTCGACGATCTCGAGCCCTGGTTCGCCCGCGCCCACGCCGTGGTGCTGCCCTCCCGCGAGGAGGCGGCCGGCAGCGTGCTCATCGAGGCGATGGCGCGCGGGGTGCCGGTGGTGGCGAGCGAAGTCGGGGGAATCCCGGAGCTCCTCGGCGACGTCGGCCACCCCGTCCCGCTCGACGACCTCGGCGCCTGGCAGCACGCGCTCCGCCTTGCCCTCGACGACGACCGGCTCCGAATCCAGGCCTATGCCCGGCGTTTCTCCGTCGCCGCGATGGTCGCGGGCACGGAGGCGGTCTACGCCGAGGCGTTGGCGCGCTGAGCGCGCCCCTCGCCCCACCCGGGGGCGAGGGGTTGGGGAGTGGGGGTGGGGAGCGGCGAGCGCAGCGAGTCGCGGGACCCAAAAAGCGAAGCTAAAACCTTAGCTCTACGGCCAAAGCTTCCGACCTCAAGCCTCAGGCCTCCAGCCTCCAGCCTCTCAAGGCAGCCGCTCAATCACGATCCTCTCGATCGTGTCCTCCACATCCACCGCCTGCGCCGCCCGTAATCCGCTGCTGAGGTGCCCGAAGACGGTGTACCCGAAGTCCAGGTGCGGCTGGGGGGCGGTGGTGATGAACCACTGGCTTCCCCCGGTGTCGGGCCCCGAGAGCGCCATCCCCACCGCGCCCGCGGTGTAGGGTTCGTTGCTCAGTTCATCGGGAATCTCGTAGCCGGGGCCGCCCCAACCGTCGCCGCGCGGGTCGCCCGTCTGGATGACGAAGTCGGGGACGACCCGGTGAAAGGTGAGCCCGTTGAAGTAGCCTTTCTCGGCGAGCGTCGCGAAGTTCCACACGGTGAGCGGCGCGACCTCTGGGAGCAGCTCGATGCGCAGCTCACCCTCGGTGGTGAAAACCCGCGCGCTGCGGATCTTCGCGACCTCCGCCAACGACGGCAGCGTCCGATCCGGGTGTTTGAGCGCCGGAGCTTCAATGCCGAGCATCGCCGCGAGGCGCGTGCGTGCGCCTTCGAGCTCGGGCACCACCAGCCACCGACGGATCGCCGCCTTCGCGTCCGGGTTTGGCTGGGGCAGCCGCCCGGTGGCGTAGAGCGCGTCGAGCGCGCGGACGAGGCTCACCGCGACGGCCCGGTCCACCTCCTTCTTGCCGAGGCAGGCGAGGAGCGGCTTCTCGAGGACCGGGTCCGGGTGTTCTTTCGCGGCGTCGGCGGCGGCCTGGACGATCACCGCGTCCGCCGAGCCGAGCAGCTCGGCGATCTCGTTGGCGCGGGGCGGATCGTCGCCGGAGAGCAGCGCGCCGGTGGCGGCGCTGCGGATGCGGGGATCGGCGCTCCTCAACGCGAGGCGGGAGAGCTTCGGCCGCTCCTTCATCGCCTCCACCGCCGCGATCCGCACCGGGAGCGGCCACGCCTCCCCCTGGTACTCCGCGAGCGCCGTCGGCAGCGCCTTGCGGGCTTCAAGCGTCGTGAGCGCCGCCGCACGGACCGCCGCCGGGCCCTGGGTGAGCATGCCGCGCACCGGCCCGATGTCCACGCCCACGCACGTCGCCGCGGCGGTGACCGCCTCGGCGCGCACCCAGTCGCTGTCGTCCTGGAGGCGGCGCGCGAGGGAGGGCGCGTCGCACCCGTTCTTCGGCATCGCCCGGACCGCGGCGAGGCGGACCTCGACCGCATCATCCCCGGCGGCCTGGGCGAGGAAGTGTGGATCGGCGAGCACGGGCGCGGCGGCGCGGACAAGCCAGGCGCGGACGCGGGAATCGCCGTCGTGCAGCGCGCTCTCGCGGAGGCGGGCGGCGAGGGCAGGGGAGAGCCCCGCCAGGGCGGTGCGGGAGAGCGCCCAGGCGGCGGCGCGGCGGGTGTCGCCCACGGGGAACCGGAGCGTGTCGAGCAGCGCGGTGACCGCAGCTTCGCCGCCGGTTCCTTCCACCTTGCGGATGCCCATGCGGCCGAGCGCCTTGGCGGCGGCGGTGGACTGCGCCGTGCTCAGGCCGTTGATCGCCCGGGTGACATCCTCCGCGACGCCGATGCGACCGAGCGCGTCGTACAGCGCGGTCCGGACGGCCGGGTCCGTCTCATTCCCGAGGCGGGCCCTGAGTAACTCGGCGGTGTCGGTGCCAAACCCCAGCGCTTCGGCGGCGGCGGCGCGAACCGTGGGGTCCACGTCGGCGGCGGGGCCAGAGAGCAGCGCCGCGGTGGCGTGGAGGCGGCCGGCGGCCTGGACGGCGCGGGCGCGTACGGCGGGGTCGGCGTCCGCGAAGAGTGACGACAACGAGGCGGGCGGCAGCCGCTGAACTTCTACCTGCCAGATCAGCTCCGCCACCGGCATCGGGACGCCCGCGAACCGGGGCGGCTCCGCGGCGAGCGCGGTGGCGAGGAGGTGCAGGACGAACACGTTCAGCGTACGTCACCCGGATGCGTGAGCCGAGCAAGGTCCCCGATCCCGTCGCCGAGCTGCTGACCGCCGAGAGCCGCGGCGAGGTCAAGCGTGGCGGCGACTTCCTCGATGGTGCGGGGAGCGGCCTCCGCGCCGCGTTGGTGGCGGAAGCTGTTCGGCGCGGCGCCGATCTTCCGGAGGACTGGGCGGAGCTCGACGGCAAGCGGTTGCTGCGTGCTTGCCTGGCACGCACCGACGGCGCCCAGGTCCGGAAAAATCCGATTGCCCGAGATGAAGCCTTCGCTTGCGCCCACTGTGGCCACGAGGTGCCCGCGGGGGGACGTCGGCCCCGCGACCACTGTCCTCACTGCCTGCATTCCCTGCATGTGGACGTCGTCCCTGGCGATCGGGCCGCTGGCTGCGGTGGACTCCTCGTGCCCCAGGCGATCGAGCCGGGCGGCAAGGGGACGCGAATCCGGTACCGCTGCGCCGCCTGCGGGGCGGAGCGCTTCAACCGGGTGCTCGACGATCTGGCGATTCCCGACGAGCCGGCGGCGCTACGGGCGCTCTCGGTCCGGTCGTCGGGCTGAACCGGCGCGCGGGCGAAGGCGCGGGCCGACGGGCCGCTGGGATCAATTCCCATCTGGGCGATCGCCGGATCACGGTCCGGACACGAGCAGGGTCCGGTGGCGATCGCGGCGCCGCCGGGCGATCGGCCCGGGAAACACGTCGCCCGCCACCGGGACGCCCCCGCCCCGCCCTCCTCGCGGTTAGATGGGGAGGGTGCGCCGCCGTCAGCTCTGGATCCTGCTCACCTTCCTGATCCTCGTGGCCCTGGTGGCCGCCACCTTGCAAGGCGGCCTCGGTCGGCCCAAGGGCATCCGGGCGGTGGACATGCCCGAGCTGGTGGCCGACGTGGAGCGGCACGAGGTGGCGGCGATCACCATCCAAGGCCCGTCGATCACGGCCGAGCTCAAGGATGGCACCAAGATCAGCACGATCGGGCCCGAGCAGCCGGACTACTACATCGGCTGGTTCACCCAGAACGGCGTCGTGCCCCGGTACGAACGTTCGCAGGGCGCCTGGCTGGAGGTCGCGGGGCTCGTCGCGCCCACGGTGATGCTCGGGCTGGTCATGGCGCTCTTGTTCCGCCAGATGCAGGTCGGGAACAACCGGGCGATCAACTTCGGGCGCTCGCGACCGCGGCTCGCGATGGAGCGCTCGCGCAAGGTCACCTTCGCGGACGTGGCGGGGTGTGAAGAAGCCAAGGAGGAGCTCAAGGAGATCGTGCTCTTCTTGAAGGACCCCCACCGGTTCGGGCGGCTGGGCGGGCGCATCCCCAAGGGCGTGCTGCTGATGGGCTCGCCGGGGTCCGGGAAGACGCTCCTCGCGCGCGCCGTCGCGGGGGAGGCCGACGTCCCGTTCTTCAGCATCTCCGGCTCTGAATTCATCGAGATGTTCGTGGGCGTGGGCGCGTCCCGGGTGCGTGACCTCTTCGAGCAGGCCCGGCGGCGCTCGCCGTGCATCGTTTTCATCGACGAGATCGACGCGATCGGCCGGCACCGCGGCGGCCACGCCGCCACCGGCACCGACGAGCGGGACCAGACGCTCAACCAGCTCCTCGTGGAGATGGACGGTTTTGAGCCCACCGACGCGCTCGTGCTCATCGCCGCCACCAACCGGCCGGACGTGCTGGATCCCGCCCTCCTCCGCCCTGGCCGCTTCGATCGTCGGGTGATCGTCCCCGCGCCCGATGTTCGCGGGCGCCAGGAGATCCTCCGGGTGCATGGCCGCAAGGTGGCGCTCGCCCCAGAGGTGGACCTCGAGCGGCTCGCGCGGAGCACCCCTGGGTTCTCGGGCGCCGATCTCGCCAACGTGGTGAACGAGGCCGCGCTGCTGGCGGCGCGGGCGGAGAAGCCTACGGTCACCCAAGCGGATCTGGAGACCGCCAAGGACAAGGTGGCGATGGGCGCCGAGCGCCGCTCGTTGGTCGTCTCTCCCGAAGAGCGCCGCCGCACCGCGTTCCACGAGGCCGGCCACGCGGTGGTGGCGCGGCTGGTCCCCGATTGCGACCCGGTGGACAAGATCACCATCGTCCCGCGCGGCTTCGCGCTGGGGCTCACCCAGCCGCTGCCGCGGGAGCGCCACGCCGAGAGCGCGGCCTACCGCCTCGGGATGCTCGCCCTGTTGATGGGGGGGCGCGCGGCCGAGGAGGAGGTGTACGGCGAACGGTGGTCGGGCGCCGAGGCCGACCTGCGCAACGCCACCCGCCTCGCCCGGCACATGGTCTGCGTCTCGGGCATGAGCGACGCCCTCGGCCCCGTGGCCTGGGGCACCCCGTTGGAGGATGCGACCGGGCGCAGCCGCTTCGAGGCGGAGTATTCGTCGGCCACCGCCGAGCGGATCGACGCCGAGGTGCGTCGCCTCCTCGACGAAGCGCACGCGCAGGCCCGGGAGCTGCTCCGCGAACACCGCGGCCTGCTCGACGCCGTGGCCACCGCCCTCCTCGACCGCGAGACGCTCGACTCTGCCGCCTTCGAGGCCATCGTCCGGGACCACCTCGCGCCCTCGGGGGCGTAGGTGCTCGGGGTCGGATCGCCGCGTCGGGTCCGGCTCGGCGCGGGGCTGGCGGTTGCGGCAGTCGCCGTCGCGGCGCGGCTGGTGGAGGCGCACGGGCGCCTCGACCGCGTGACCCTGGCCGGCGGCGCCGATCCTGTGGCGGAGGTGAACCGCTGGCTCCCCTGGCAGCTCTGGGACAACGTCGCGAACCACCGCGCCCCGTTCGATGCTTCGGTGTTCGCGGAGGGCACCGGCTCCCTGCTCGACGTCGTGGGGAACCCCGGGATCGCCCTGCTCAGCTTCGGTTTTCACGCGGGCGGCTCCGCCTCGGTGGGCGCGGGGCTCGGGGTCTTGCTGGTGCTGGTGCTCAATGTGCTCGGCGGCGCCGCCTACGGTGGCGCGTTCCGCTCGCCGTGGCTCGGTGCCCTCGCAGGGGCGGCCGCTTGGGGCGTCACCGGGGCCGCGGGAGGGCACGCGGCGCAGGTGTGCATCGGGCCGGCGGCGATGGCCGGCGCGGCGTGGCTCGCGGAGCGTCGGGGGCTCGCGATCGGGCTCACGCTGTTCGGCGCGGTGGTGGCGCCGCTGCCCTCCGCCGCGTTCTTGCTGGGCGCCGGGCTTTTCCCGCTCGGGGCCGTCGCAGCGCTGGGGCTCGTGGCGGCGCCGCTCGGCACCTGGGGAACCTCCGGCGTCGGCGGGATCGACCTGGTGTGGCCGGCTGGCCGGGCGGTGCGGGCGCTCCCGCTCGCCCTCCCGCTGGCGGGCGTGGCCTGCTGGAACGGGGGGAAGCGCTGGGCGGCGGCCCTCCTCTTCGGGGGCCTGCTGCTTGGCATCGCGCCGGCCGCGGTCGCAGGGGCGCGGATCCTCCCGGCGCTCGCGCCCGGATCGGGGGCCGCGCTCGCCGCCGCGGTGGCGCTGGCCTTCGCCGCTGCGTTGCCGCTGGTCGCGCGGCTGGTCGAGCCCCGTCGTGTCGGCCTCGGCGTGTTCCTCGCCGCCGATGCGCTCGGACCGATCCTCGCTGGCGGTGGCGCCGCCTGGGCGCCGCGCCCGGCGCCGTCGGAGGTGCTCCGCGCGCTGGGCGCCACGCCCCGCGCTGGGGTGGTGATCACCGCGCCGGACGAGCGGGTCCCGGCGGCGGGCGTCGGGGCGATCCCGGTGCACCGGCAGCGAGTGGGCTGGGCGCCGTCCCGGGCGGCGCTCGAAGGCGGGCAAGCGGAGCAGCGGCACATGGTCTCCGAGGACGGCGTGGCCCAGCTCGTCCGCTCGTCCAACTCGCCGGTGGTGCTCGACCTCCGGGATGTGCCCGCGGACGTGCTCTCGTCGTACGCTTCGGAGCTCGGCCCGCCAGACGAGCTCACCGCGACCGGCGCGTTGTGGCGGTGGCCGTGAAGCTCATGGGCATCGTCAACGCCACGCCGGACAGCTTCAGCGACGGCGGCGCCTATGATCCGGTCGCGCAGGGCCGCCGGCTGTGGGCGGAGGGCGCCGCGGTGGTCGACGTGGGCGGGGAGAGCACCCGCCCGGGCGCGGCCGAGGTCTCCGAAGCAGACGAGCTCGCGCGGGTGATCCCGGTGATCCGGGCGCTGGCGGGGGAGGGGATCGTGGTGTCGGTGGACACCCGCCGGGCCGGCGTGGCGGAAGCTGCGCTCGCGGCGGGGGCGCGCATCGTCAACGACGTCACGGGCGGGCGCGATCCCTCGATGTTCCCGGTGTGTGCGGCCGGCGGGGCGACGCTGATCCTGATGCACATGCGCGGCACGCCGGCGACGATGCGCTCGCTCACCGGGTACGCCGACGTCGTGGCCGAGGTGTGGGCGGAGCTCGGGGAGCGCGCGGCGGCGGCCCGAGCCGCGGGCGTGGCCGAGGTGTGGGTGGACCCGGGCATCGGCTTTGCCAAGACGGCGGCGCAGAGCGTGGCGCTTTTGCGGTCCCTCGCCGGCCGCGACAACGCCGCGGTGCTCGTCGGCGCCTCCCGAAAGAGCTTCCTCGCCGGCCTCGGCGATCAGCCCACCCCGGAGGACCGGCTCGGTGGCTCGCTCGCCGTCGCGATACACTGCTCCGAGGCGAGGGTGGGCATGCTCCGGGTGCACGACGTGGCGGCCACGCGGCGAGCGTTGGCCACGTGGCAGGCGCTGCGATGAGCGAGCTGTTCGACCTCTACGTCCGCAACATCCGCTTCTCGGACGCGGTGGACATCCTGCTTTTGTGGTTCGTCGCCTACCAGGCCCTCCTCCTGGTGCGTGGCACCCGCGCCTTCCAGACGATGCTCGGCCTCCTCGGCGCCGGCATGCTCTACGTGCTCGCTCAACGTTTTGAGCTCTACGCCACCCACTGGCTGCTCGAAAAGCTGTTCGACACCTTCCTCATCGCGATGTTGATCCTGTTCTCCGCCGACATCCGCCGCGGCCTCGCGGGCGCGGGCGGCCGGCTCTTCCGCGGCTTCGCCCGTACCCAAGACCCGGGCTCGTTCGAGGACATCATCCGCGCGAGCTTCCTGATGGCGAGCCGGCGCATCGGCGCGCTGATCGCCATCGAGCGCGAGGCCACCCTCCAGGAATACGCCGACACCGGCAACCGCCTCGACGCCCGGCTCAGTGAGGCGTTGCTCCTGTCGATCTTCCATCCCACGAGCCCGCTGCACGACGGCGCGGTGCTGGTGGAGCGGGGGCGCGTGGTGGCGGCCAAGGTCTTCCTGCCGCTCTCGTTGAGCAAGGACATCAGTCGTTTCGTCGGCACGCGGCATCGCGCCGCGATCGGCCTCACCGAGGAGACGGACGCCGTGGTCATCGTCGTCTCTGAAGAGCGCGGCACGGTCGGCGTGGCGATCGCCGGCGAGGTGCGCCCCGCCAACGATCCCAACGAGCTGCGGCAGCGGCTGCTCGAGGCCTTCGCCACCACCAAGTCGGGAACCCGGGCATGACCGAGCTGCTCACCACGCTCAAGGACGCCCTCACCCGGAATTTCGGGTACAAGTCCGTCGCGCTTTTGTTCGCGCTGGTCTTCTGGGTGTGGGTGCAGAGCGAGCAGCGGGTGGAGGACCGGGTGCGGGCCACGGTGGAGTGGCGCCTGCCCGACGGCACCGCGCTGACCGAGCCCCCGTTGGAGCAGGTGTCCGTCTCGGTCGAGGGGGTTCAGGCCTTCGTCCGGCTGCTCCACCAGCGCGAGCTGCGCATCGTGGTGGACCTCGGGAAGGCGCGCGAGGGCGACGTCTCGGTGGACCTCACGCAGAAGCAGGTGGAAGGCCTCCCGGAGCAGGTGCACGTGCGGTCGATCTCGCCGTCGCTGCTGCGCGTCACCCTCGACCGGCAGCTCAAGCGGAAGGTCGCGGTCGCGCCGGTCACCGTGGGCGCGGTGGCGCCCGGGTTCCGGCTCGCGAGCGTGAAGATCCTCCCCGAGCGCGCCGAGCTCATCGGCGCGGCCAGCGTGCTCCGCGCGCTCGACGCCGTCTCCACCGAGGACATCGACCTCGACGGCCTCCGCGAAGACGCCGACGTGGACGTCGGCCTCGCGCTGAAGAAGGGCGTCGAGCCCGCCGGCGCCGGCAAGCGGTTCACCGCCCACGTGGATGTGGAGCCGATCATCGCGGAGCGTACGTTCGCCGAGGTGCCGGTGATGGTGCGGGAGGCCGGGTGGGGAACCACGGTGGAGCGGGTCACCGTGAAGCTCAGCGGCCCGGAGGAGGCGATCTCGGGCTTGCAGACGGAGGAGGTGAGCGTCGTGGTGCACGTGCCCGAGGGCTACACCGGCCCCGGGGGCGACGCGCGCGCGGGCCGCGCCGACGGGCTCCGCTTCGAGGTCATCCAGGGCGGCGGCGACCAGGTCCGGGTGGTCGACGTGTCGCCGGCCACCATCCCGGTCACGCGAAAGGAAACGCCATGAAGTTCGGGACGGACGGGATCCGCGGCCGCGCCGGGGTCGAGGTGGACGAGGCGCTCGCCGAGGCGGTCGGGAACGCGGTCGTGCGGGTGCTCGGGCCAGAGGTGATCCTGGCGCGAGACACCCGGCCGTCCGGGCCGGCGCTGCTCGCGGCGGCCGTGCGCGGCGTCGTCGCGGCCGGCGGGCACGCCACGAACCTCGGGATTTTGCCCACGCCAGGGCTCTCCAGCCGGGTGGCCGCGGGCGGGTCCGCGGGGATCATGGTCACGGCGAGCCACAACCCGCCCGAAGACAATGGGCTGAAGGTGCTCGGTGCGGGCGGCGGGAAGCTCGACGCCGCGGTGCTCCGCGCCCTGGGCGCGGCGATCGACACGCCCGTGGCGGCGGCGGGCGGCACCGCTCGGGAGGCCACCGCGGTCGACGACTACGTGGCGGTCCTGCTCGCCGCCCTGCCCCCCGGCCGCTGGCTGTCCGGGCGCCGCGTGCTCTTCGACGCCGCGAGCGGCGCGGGCGCCGCCGCCGGCGAGGCGGTGCTCCGGGCCCTCGGCGCCGACGTGGTCCCGTTCGGCGGTCCGGCGATCAACGTGGCGTGTGGCGCGGTGCACCCCGAGCACGCCGCCCGCGCCCTCCGCGAGCACAGCTGCGACGTGGGCGTGCTCCTCGACGGCGACGGCGACCGGATCGCCCTCCTCGACCGCGACGGCCGTGTCCTCGACGGCGACGCGCTGCTCTGGCTCTGCCGCCGCGAGCCGCGGATGGTGGGCACGGTGATGACGAACCTCGGCCTCGAACGGGCGCTGGCGCGCGAGGGCATCCCGCTCTTCCGCTCCCCGGTCGGCGACGCCGAGGTGGCCGCGGCGATGCGCGAGCACGGCGCCCCGGTCGGGGGAGAGCCCAGCGGGCACCTGCTCTTCGCGGACGGTCCCCCGACGGCAGACGGGCTCTACGCCGGCCTCCGGGCCCTCGCCGCCCACCCCGCGCTGGAGACCTCCGGGTTCACCCCGAGCCACCAGGCCCACTCCGCGGTCCGAGATGTCACGCTCCCGGAGCTCGATCTTCGCTTCATCGAGGCTGCCGGCGCCCGCGCCGTGGTGCGCAAAAGCGGCACCGAGCCGGTGGTGCGGGTGATGGTGGAGCACGAAGACGCCGCGGTGGCCACCGCGCTCCGCGACCGGGTGGTCGCGATGCTGCGGGCGTAGCGTGGGCCTCCGCCACCGCTGCGAAGGGTGCGGGGGGAGCTGCCGCGGGGTGGTGATCCGGCTGCAGGACGGCGAAGTTGAGGGCCTCATCGCGGCGGCGGCGGCGCTCGGCGTGGCGGACCCCGTGGTCGAGGGCGCGCTCCGGCGGGTGGACGGCGCCTGCGTCTTCCTCGACGAGGCCGGGCGGTGCCGGGTGCACACCACGTTCGGCGCCGCGGCGAAGCCCGCGATCTGCCGGCAGTACCCGCTGGTGCGGGTGCGGGTGGGCGGCGGGGAACGCTGGGGGATCGACCCGGGCTGCTACCGCGCGCTCGACCAACCCGACGCCCCCGAGCTCGCCCTGCCGCCCGACACCCTGGTCGCCCAGGCGCCCGGCGACGAAGCGATGGAGCACGCGGTGGCCGGGATGCTCCGCGGGGCGCCGACGGTGGGCGCGGCGCTGGGGGCGATGCTCGGTGAACGCCCGGGATCGAGCGGGCTCCCCGAGGGCTACCTCGCGCGGTGGGCGTCGCGGCTCGGCTCGGTGCCGTGGGCGGAGCTCTTGCCGCAGGCGGGCACGAGCGCGGCGGCGGCCCTGGCGCCGCTCGCCGCACATCCGTGGGAAAACCCAGGCTTCTCCGCGCCCGACCCCGGCTTCGACGCCGATGCCCGGGACGTGGTCGCGCGGCTGGTGGAGCTGCGCCTCGTGCAGCGCACCTTCGGCTCGCCGCCGGCGGTGGTGCTGGTGGGGCTCGGCGGCGCCCTCGCGGTGTACGCCTCGACCGCGCCCGCTGCCCGAGGTCCGGCGTTGGCCGCCTGGACTCGGGTGCTCCGCGCCCCGGCGATGCGCGCGGCCCTGGTCCCGGACTCGGCCACGATGGGCTGGCTCGCGACGGGGGAGGGGAAGCCCACCGGAGCGTAGGGCGCCGCCGTCCGGAGCCACCGCCCGGCGGTTGGCGGTTGAACCGGGCGATGACGGTCGTTGCGCCTGGGCTTCTTGTACCGGGGCACCTCGGTGTATGGCGCCCCTGTGACGAACCGGCCGTGGACGGCCGCGCCCGTCGTTCCCCCGTCGGTTGAATCGACGCGACGCGACAACTTGTTGGTGGCGACTCTTGCGCCGCCGTGCGACACTACCCCGGGGCAGGGCACCCCCCGGAGTCATCGGATGTTGTTGATCATTCTCTCGTGCATCGGCCTCTCGGGCAGCGACCAGACGGCGGTCACGACGGGCGGCGACGTGTCGCCCACCCCCGCGGTCGAGTCGGAGCAGGGCTTCATGCTCACCCGGTGGACGGTCGGGATGCAGGTGCACAGCGCCGCGGTGGCCGACGACGGCGAGGCCCTCTACGGCGCCATCGGCGGCGGCACCGTCTGTACCTTCGATGGGGACGGCACCATGGTCGCCGACTCCGACGTCAGCGCCGACGCCGACCTGCGCGACAGCCGCGACGAACAGGCGCTCGCCGCCACCGAGAGCGGCGTGGAGCTGCTCGACGTGAACAACAACGCCGTGAAGCGCTGGGAGGTCGCCGGGGTGCGGGACGCTGCCTTGCGCGAGCACGGCATGGTGGCCGTCACCTCCAGCGCGATCCGCTGGTTCAGTGATTCCGCGGAGGTGGCGAGCATGCCCACCGCCGGCTGCAGCAGCCTCAGCCTCGATCGCGAGGCGGATGTCGCCTGGGTCGCGTGCGGCAGCTCGGTCGTGGCCTACGAGGTGGATAACGCCACGGGCTTCGCGGTCGCGGGCGGCGCGTCCCGGGTGGCGTGGAGCGCCCAGGCCGGGCTGCTCTTCGTGGTGGATGCGGCGGGAACGCAGCTCAGCGCCGTCACCCCGGAAGGGGCGGTGGTGTGGAGCGAGGCGCTCTCGGGGAACGCCAAGGGCCTGGTCGCGGTCGGCGGCACCGACGTGGCCGCGGTGCTCGTGAGCGGCGAGGAGGCGAACCAGCTGGTGCTGCTCTCCGGCGTCGATGGCGCGATCCTCGACTCCGGCAAGACCGACGCGACCCGCATCAACGGCGCCCACGAAGAGCCGGTGCTCGAGCTCAACGGCGGGTTCTCCACCTCGCTGGTGGACGTCGAGATCGGCGGGTAGCGGAGCTTCCCGGCCCCGCTCGGGGTCGGCGAGCTTCGCCGCGCTACAGCCCTGAGAGTTCGTCCGCGACGAAGCGTGTGCGCGCGTGGACGAACCGCAGCACGGCGGCGTTGTCGGCTTGCAGCCGGTCCTTGTCGGTGCGCGACAGCTCGGGCTCGAGCTGGGCGGTGAGCCGCTCGATGCGGTCCTCCAACCACCCATCGGTGAGCAGGCTGGTGCTCAACTCGCGGTAGCGATCGAGATAGGCCGCGCGGAGCTCGGGCCGGGCGATCACCCGGCGGGCGAGGGGCCGCTCGGTGCCTTCGCCCTCGTTCGGGGCCTGGTAGTCGTGGGTCTCCAGGTCGTAGAGCACGGACGCGGTCGTGCCCATCTGGTTGTAGCTGCCGTCCACGTCGGCGGAGAAGGTGTTGTCGAGGTCCCAGGGGATGTAGACCATACGCCCAGCGTGGACGTCCTGGTACAACCAGTAGTTCTTCGGGCGCTGCGGGTAGGAGTCCCACTGCGCGGCGAAATTGGTGACCACCAGCGAAGACAGGAGCCGGTCCACGTCGACGTTCGCCGCCGACCAGGCGCTGAAGTCGGCGTCTGGGGTGTCGTTGAGGGCGGTGATGAACGTGCGGAGCACCGCCATGTCGTCGGGCGGCACGTTGTCGTTGGTGTGCTTGAGGTAGTGACAGGCGTAGTCGGCGTCGTCAGGGCCGAGCCAGGTCAGGTCGGCGAAACACTGGGGTTCGCCGGGAAGATCGTAGGCGCCCTTGTAGAGGTCGCCGTCGTCGTCGCCGAACTGTTCGGCGAGCCAGGTCTTGTTGTCGGGGTCTTCGTACTGGAGGTAGGTGCCGGCGGGTCGGCCGTTGACCTCCAGCACCACATGCCGCGCCGAAGGGACGGCGACGCCGGCGAAGCGGAGGAGCTCGTACGCCAGCTGTTGGCGGAGGTGGGGCTCGTAGTTGAAGTTCCACACCCGATGGCCTTCGTGCTCGTCCCCGGCGGCGAATTTGACCTTCCAGTTCCGAAGGTTGTAGGCGTAGATCACGTTCTGAAGCTGGTAGGCGCCGCGGTAGTTGAGCTGCACCGGGTGGACGACCCCGTCGCCATCGGTGAACGTTCCCGGCTCGTCGGCCGCGTGGTACGGGTCGGCGTCGAGGCGGGCGATCGCGGCGGCGTCGAGGGTGATCTCGACGTGGGGAACGCCGTCGGGGAGCGCGTCGGGGTCGTACTCCGGCGGGGTCCAGGGGACGGAGGCGGTGTCGTCGCCGGCGGTGTCTCCGGGGAGGGCGTCGGCGTCGGACCCGCCCGTCGAGTCGCGGTCGCCACCGATCGTCTGGGGGGCCGTGCAGGCGAAAAACGCGAGGAGCATCGGTTCGCTCTATCGTGGTCGTCCCAAGGGTGGTCCCACCTCCCGGCCCTCCTCCAGCCTCGCGAGCCATGACGGGCGTCGGCGCCGGCGGGCTACGCGGAGCTCCCAGGCCGCTCCCTCGTCCGCCCCCGCCCGGCTATGCTCCCCCCTGTGGGCGCCCGCGCTTGGATCCTGGTTTTGTTCGCCCTCCCGGGCTGCGACCGCCCGCTGGGCCCCACCGAGGCGACCGTCCTCTCCAGCGACCTCCGGGGAAACCAGTGGGTCATCGCCGACCTGCGCGACGACACGATCACCGACAGCTACCCGCTGTCCGAGCTCGATCCAGGGGTGTGCGAAGGCGCGGAGAACCCCGTCCACTGCCTGCTCTTCGAGTCCCGCGTGCGCGACGCCGCGGACGGCGCCCAGGAGATCGACTTCACGTGGTCCGCCCTCGACAGCGGCGACGGCGACGACGAAGCCCGCGATGACCTCCTCGCGCGCCTCGCCGGCGTCGACCGGGAGGACCACTCGACGCGCTGGAGCGTCCGCGGGCTGGACTTCAGCGGATTCCCGGAGACCGGGTGCAGCCCCGATCCCGCGGACCCCTGCGCCATCGATCCCGCGGCGACCGCCGCCGAGGCGTGGAACTGCTCCCTCCGCATGGCGCACACTGTCTGGGTGACCGACGAGACCGACGCCGACGTGTCGATGTGGGTGGTCGACTCGCGAAACAACCGCCTCGTCGACCTCACCGTCCCGCGGGACGGGACCTGCGCCGTGGTGAACCGGCTGGTTGACGCCGAGCACGCGCCGGACTGGGACGTCTACGTGAGCGTCAACAGCCTCATCCGCGCGGAGATCGACGGGGAGGAGACCCTGTTGATGACGGTCAAGGGCAGCCTCCCCGACACGAAGTCCGGCGAAGAGCAGGAGGGCGGGTCGTCGCGAGGGAAGGTGCTCCTGTGGCGCGAAGACCCCTTGGCGCAGCTCTGGGAGTTTCCCCCGGAGACCACGGGGACGGAGAGCTTCGCGAACACGCCCCACGGAGTGGCCTCGCTCGAGCGGCCCGACGGGGAGCGGTGGGTGCTGTTCGCGCAGTCGCTCGGCGCGTCGGACCGGCCCGACTATGGCTTCGGCAGCGGCGGCTCGGTGACCGTGCTGCGCCTGGACGCCGACGGACCGGTCTACCTCTACGACGCGATCTTGCCCGAATCGCAAGGGGTCCTCCGCTTCCCCCGCGACATCACCCCGCTGCCGGACGGACGGGTGCTGGTCTCCGACTCCGGCTGCCTCGGCGACCGCTGCGACTACCCCACGGGCCTGTGGGTGCTCGATCTGCCGGACGCCGCGCCGACCGGGAAGACCGGGGCCTGGTCCGCCGATCACGCGCAGCAGGAGCTGCTCACGGTGGAGGCCGATGACGGACCCTACCTCTCCGCGCTGGACATGATCTTCAGCACGGACGTCCTGCCGGGGGAGTAGGGCGCCACGCCGGCGCGGTGCGGCGAAATGCCGGTGTCCCGTCCTCGGCGGTTGCGGCCGGGTCGCAACCGGGGGTAGGGTGTTCCGTGCGGATCACGTTGTTGTTCGGACTCCTCGCGCTGAGCGGCTGTGACACGGCCCCCACGCCCGGGGTGGTGCGGCTGGCGTTCCGCGTGCACGTCGAGGGCCTCGGGGAGGACGCCGGCCCGCCGGAGGACCGCCCGGACAAGTACGCCCGGCATGTGTCGCGGCTCGGCGAGCTGGAAGGCGCGGTGGGGCGCCACGGCGTGGTGCTCACCTACGAGCCGGAGCTCGCGTACCTCGTTGGCGAAGCTCAGTACCTCGCAGGCGACGGCAGCCCCGAGGAGCTCCGGACCCTCGCCGACCGCGTCCAGGCCGGCCACGCGGCGCTCCCCCAGGCGGGGCTCTTCGACTGGGCCTCCGCGTGCCCCGCGGTGTACGCCGAAGACGGCACCGGCGTGGGGGCCTACACCGACCCGGCGGGCCAGTGCGCAGGCGGCATGGAGGGGCTCTCCACGTTGCGGGCGGCCTTCGAAGGGGTCGGTCTCGCGTCCCCCTCGGCGATCTCGGGGGTCTGCGCGGGCAGCGACTGGATGGCGATGGCGCAGGCGGCCGGCTTCCAGACCATCAGCGGGACGGTGGGCACCTGCGCCCTCACGATGGCGCCCGAGGCGCTCGCCACCTACGAGGGCGACTACAGCGTGATCCACGCCGACGGGTGCGCCGACCCCAACGACTGCCACCAGCAGCTGCCGCTCGGGGATGAGGGCAAGCTCCGCGCCTGGCGCACGTCGGACGTGCAGCATTGGCTCACGCCGGACCCGGGCGGCACGCTCACGATCGTGCCGAGCTTCGGCGACCCCCGGTGCATGGAAGAGTACGCGACGAGCCCTTCACCGGAGCTGCCCTGCGCGTACACCGCCGGCGACGTTGACGCCTACTTCATCCACCTCAATGAGGCGGTGGCCGCCGCCGCCGACGGCGAAGACCGGAGCCTCGTGCTCACCCTCTCCGTGGGCGACGCGCTGGATTCGGACGAGCTGGTGCTCCTCGGCGAGTGGGCGAGGCGCGCGGAGGCCGACTACGTCACCCCCGGGCTCGCCGCCTGGGCCAGCCTGGAAGAGGCGGCGGCGACGGCGGAGTGAGCCGACACCCGAATTCCTGCCCTTCCCTCCCGGTCCTCCTCCACCGTCGCGAGCCCAAAGTGGGCCAGCCACGACAAACGTCGGCGAGGTCCGGTCGTCGCGCCACGCCCTTCTCGCCCCGGCGGCTCCTCGACCGCCAGGGCCGGCCGGTGGGCGCGGCCTGGCCCTCGGGCCGGCCCTGGCCATCGCCCAAAACCTCCGGCGGGGCTATTGGGGCGTGTCGGGAGCCCGCATGATCCGTCGCCTGGGAGTCAACGTCGACCACGTCGCCACGCTGAGGCAGGCGCGGCAGGCTCGCTACCCCGATCCGCTCGCGGCGGCGCTGATCGCGGAGCGCGCTGGCGCGGCGCAGATCACCGTGCACATCCGCGGGGACCGCCGCCACATCCAGGACCACGACCTGCGGCGGATGCGCGAGTCGGTGCAGACGCTGCTCAACGTGGAGGCCGCCTGCACCGAGGAGATGGCGGCGATCCTCCTGGAGTCTCGCCCGCACCGGGTCACGCTGGTGGCGGAGCGGCCGGGCGAGGTCACCACCGAGGGCGGGCTCGACGTGGCCGGGCAGGCCGCGGAGGTGGCTGCGTTTGCGAAGCGCCTGGGCGCCGCGGGCATCCACGTGTCGTTGTTCATCGATCCCGACGACCAGCAGGTCGATGGGTCGGGCGTCGCCGGGGTGGACATGGTGGAGCTCAACACCGCCCGCTGGTCGGAGACCGGGGATCGAAGCGAGCTCCTCCGCCTCGCCCGCGCGACCGCGCGCGCCCGGGCCGCCGGGCTCTCCGTCGCCGCCGGGCACGGCCTGAACCTCCAGAACCTCCGCGACCTCGTCGTCGCCGCCCCGGAGATCGAGGAGTACAACATCGGCCACGCGCTCATCGCCGACGCGGTCTTCCTTGGGCTCGAAGCGAGCATCCGTCGGTACCTGGAGCTGCTCGCCTGATGGAGCGTACCGGCCGGCCCGTCTCCCGCGCGGCCGCCGTCCGGGCGCTGGACGCGGCGTTGATCAACGGCGTGGGCATCCCGTCGCCCGTGCTGATGGAGCACGCCGCCCACGGCGTCGCCGACGCGATCGTGGCGTGGTGGACGCGGGCCGCCCCGCCGCGCACGTTGGTGCTCTGCGGCCCGGGGAACAACGGAGGCGATGGCTACGCCGTCGCGCGGCACCTCGCGCTCCGCGGCTGGCCGGTTCGGTGCGTGGCGGTGGCGCCGCCGCGCTCGCCGGAGTGTGTGACGATGCACCATGTGGCGGAGCGCCTCGGCCTGGTGGGCCCGGAGCCGGCGCCCGAGCTGGTGCTCGACGCTGTGCTCGGCACTGGCCAACGCCCGCCCCTGGAGCTCCCCCCGCTCCCCGAGCTTCACGGCGCCCCCGTGGTGGCGATCGACGTCCCCACGGGCATCGACGCCGACACCGGCGCTCGCGTCGGCGCGTTCCCCGCGCCGGCCTTCGTGGTCACGATCGGCCGGCTCAAGCCGTTCTGCTTCACCAGCGCCGTGCCCTTCGCCCTCGTCGACATCGGCCTGGAGTGGAAGGGCACGCCGCCGGAGGCCATCCACGTCGCCACGCGGCCGTGGTTGCCGCCCATGCCGGCGGACGCGAACAAGTGGCGCCGCGGGCACGTCGCCGTGCGGGCGGGGAGCCTGGAGAAGGCGGGGGCGGCGGTGCTCGCGTGCCACGGGGCGCTCCGGGGCGGGGCCGGGCTGGTCACGCTGCTCATCGAGCGGGAAGCGTGGCCGCGGCTGGGCGCGCTGGCGCCCGAGGTGATGGTCGCCGAGCCGGGCGCTGCCCCGGCGTACGACGCCCTGGTGGTCGGCCCCGGCCTCGGTCGCGCCGCCGACGCCGAGGTGCGCCGCCTCTGGGAGGAGGTCGAGGCCCCCGCGGTCTTCGACGCAGACGGCCTCCGCGCGCTCGTCGACCCCCGGGCCTCCAAGCGCCCGCGGCTCATCACCCCCCACGCGGGCGAAGCCGCTGCGCTCCTCGGCGACGACTGGCGCACCCTCGAAGCCGACCGCCTCGCCACCACCCGCCGCCTCGGGGCGATCGGCGCGGTGATCTACAAGGGCGCCTGCCCGGTGATCTCCGGGGAGCCCCTCGCGATCCTCTCCGGCGCGAACCCCACGCTCGGCACCGGCGGCTCGGGGGACGTGCTCGCCGGCCTCTGCGGCGCCCTCCTCGCCAACCACGCCCACGGGCGGGGGAGCACGCCGTGGGGCCGCGCCGAGGTGGAGGCGGTGGCGCTGGCGGCCGCGTGGCTGCACCAGGAGGCAGCGCGGGGGTTGCCGGTGGGGGCGACGGCGCGAGAGATCGCGGATCGGGTGCCGATGATCCGGGCGGCTTCCTCCGCGAGTTGACGGCGGAGCGGGCGCGGCGGCTTGACCGGTGGCGACGGCGCTTCGCACGCCGCCACCCCCCCGAAGGGTTAGGGGCCCGCGCCCCATGGACTTCGAGCTCCTCATCGCCGCCCGCCACCTGCGCTCCCGGCGCCACGAAGCCGGGGTGTCGCTCATCGCGGTCCTCTCGGTGATCGGGGTCACCCTCGGGGTGGCGGTGCTCATCGTGGTCACCTCGGTCAACGAGGGCTTCGCCACCGATCTACGGACGAAGATCCTCGGCAACCAGGCGCACGTGGTGGTGAAGGCCGCCGACGGCCCGCTCGCGGACCCCGATGCGGTGATCGCCAAGGTCAGCGCGGAGAAAGGCGTGATCGCCGCGGCCCCGTTCACCAGCGCCGACGTGATGCTGATGAGCACGTACGGGCGCTCCGGTGCGGTGCTCCGCGGCGTCGATCCGGCGCGGGTGCTGCCGGTCACGGACCTCGCGGCTGGGCTGGTGGTTGGGCCTCGCGGCGAGCTGGTCACCCGGGAAGATCGGGTGGCGGTGATCGAGCGGCTGCACGCGCCAGAGCCCGCCGTCACCCAGGACCTCGACGACACTGACGTGATCCCCGGGGTGATCCTCGGGGATGGCCTCGCCGACCAACTCCGGGTCTACGTCGGCAGCAAGGTCTTCGTGGTCAACCCGCTCGACACCGGGGCCTCCGCCTTCGGCCTCGCCACCCCGGCCGTTCGGGCGTTTCGGGTCTGCGCGCTCGTCCACACCGGGATGTACGAGTTCGACACCAAGTACGCCTACGTCACCCTGGCGGACGCCCAGGACTTCTCCCAGTTGGGCACCAAGGTCACCACGGTCGAAGCGCGGCTGGAGGAGGACCGGGTGTGGGACGCGGTGCCGATCTCCACCACGCTCTCGAACAGCCTCGGGAGTAGCTTCAAGGTGGACAACTGGCTCACCGCCAATGAGGGCCTGTTCCGCGCGCTCACGCTCCAGAAGTGGGTGATGTTGCTCATCCTCGCGCAGATCGTCACGGTGGCGGCGCTCGGCATCGTCACCAACCTCGTGGTGATGGTGATCACCCGCGGGCGGGAGATCGCCATCCTCAAGGCGATGGGCGCTTCCTCCACGATGATCCGTCGGGTCTTCATCCTCGAAGGCGCCGCGGTGGGGCTGGTCGGCACGGTGTCCGGCGTCCTCGTGGGGCTCGCCGCGTGCTGGGGGCTCGCGAAGTACCAGTTCCCGCTCGACAACAACGTCTACTACCTGGATTCCCTACCCGTCCTGGTGCAGCCGTGGCTGGTCGTGGGCGTGGCGATCGGGGCGTTGGTGATCTGCCTGGTGGCCACGCTCTACCCGGCGTCCCGAGCGGCGAACACCCAGCCGACGGACGCGCTGCGCTACGACTGAGCTCACGGCTTCGTGAGCACGATCGTCGAGGAGAAGCTGCCGTAGTCGTTGGTGTAGTCGGTCGTGACGCGGAACGTGCCGTCGGCGACCGAGCCGGTGAGCTCCTGGGGAACCGTGTCCGGTTGGAAGTACACGGTCCAGTTCCCGGTCACCACGCCGGTTTCCACGCTCCCTTCCAGCGGTCCGTCGAGCGTGCCCCACATCGTGGACGTGCAGGTCGCGGTGCCGGTGAAGGTCTTGTCCTCGGCGAGGGTGAGGCTCGCGTCGCCGGGACAATCAGAGGTCTGCCCGCCGCCCCAGCTGTAGAGTCCTTCGACGGTTCCTACGTACTCCCCGGCGTTGCTGACGGGCTCAGCGCTCTCCGCGGTATCCCCGGTGTCAGCGGGGTCGTCCCCCCGCGGCTTGTCGTCCACCACGGGGGCGTCGGCGCAGGCGGTGGTCGCGAGGAGGGCGGCGAAGGCGAAGGTGCGCATCTGGCGACGGTACCAGACTCTGGCGGTCCACCGCAAACGTTCGGGGCGGAGGGGGAGGGGTGTCGAGGGGCTGGAGGCGCGACACCGGCCTGCCCCCCGGCCGGCGCCGCGGTCGAGGGGCCACGGTCGGCCAGAATGGCGAGGTCGGGCCTCGGGCGCCTCCCCAACGCCCCCGTCACCGGTCCGTGGCGGCGGTTCTCGAGGCCAGACGCGCCCACACGGCCGCGGCGCTCACCTCCGTGAGGCAGCGCAGATCCCCGCGGGGGCAGCTCCGCCGCCCATGGAACGAACACGGCCCACAGTCCACTGCGACCCGGGCTACCGCGGCCTCCGGCACCCCCACCGCGGCCGGGTCCGTGGAGCCGAAGACCGCGACCGTCGGCACCCCCAGCCCGAGCGCGAGGTGGGTCGGGCCGCTGTCGTTGCTCACGAAGGCGGCGCACCGGGACACGAACCCCGGGAGCGTGGCGAGGTCCACGCGGCCGCCGAGGTCCGCGGCGCCCGGGGCGGCGGCGCAGACCTCGGCGCAGAGCGCCGCCTCCGCCGCGCTCCCCACGACCGCCACGGCCCAGCCCTCCGCGAGCGCGAGCCGTGCCACCTCGGCGTACCGCTCTGCGGGCCAGCGCTTCGTCGCCCAGTTGGCGCCGGGCGAGAGCCCGAGCAGCGGCCGGTCCCCGGCGACGCCCGCGGCCGCGAGCAGCGCCGCCGCGCGATCCTCGGCCTCTGGGGAGGAGAATGCCGCGCGCGGCTCCGCGGGAACGACGCGCCCGAGCAGCCTCGCCACCGCGTCCTGGAAGCGCGCGAGCAGCGAGACCGTCGGCCGCGGCTTTCCGCCGAGCGCCACCCGCACGCGCTCCCAGAGGCTCCGCTGGGAGACGGCCACGAAGGGGAGGGGAAACAGCAAGACCCGGAGGGCCACGCTCCGGAGGCGCCCGTGGAGGTCGAGCACCGCCTCCGGGGCGAAGGCGCGCACCTTGCTGGCGTAGCTCCACACCCCTTCGCCCGGCTCCACGACGAGGAGTTCGTCCACGCCGGGGTGGTGGCGGACCGCCTCCGCGAGCTCCGCGCGCACCCCGAAGGCGATGCGCGCGTCGGGCAGCGCCCGACGGAGCGCCGCGACCGCCGCGGCGGTGAGGAGCACGTCGCCGTAGGCGCCGAAGCGGAGGACGAGCACCCGGCGGGGGGTCATGCGGCGGCGGCAGCGACGAGGAGCGCAGCGAACATCGCCTCCAGGGTACCCCTCCCGGCGGGTTGCCGCCCGCCCCATTCTCACGGCGACGGCGCCTCGACCGCCGACGTCGGCCGGGCGGCAACGCGGCGCACCCGGGCCGGCCTTCGCCATCCCCGACATCGGTGTCGTGGGCCGCGCCCGACGCGACCCGGTCTGGGCGTTTCGGCCGCTCCTCCCTGGCTGGCACGGCACGTGCTGCACCCTCCCCGGAGCCTGCCCATGTCCCTCCTCCTCCTCGTCGCCGCCTGCCACATTCCCTGTCAGGACCTCGCCTCCAGCTCTGTCGTGGTGACCGTGCTTGACGAGGCGGGCGCCCCGATCTCCGGCGCGGACGTCCGCGCGGCCGAGCCCGACGGGGAGCCCGAGCCGTGCACGACCAGCGCCCCGGGCGACTACATCTGCTCCGGGGCGCACAACGCACACCTGGTGATCACGGCGTCGCTCGAAGGGTTCGACGCTGCCACCGCCGAGGTGGACGTCGTCTCCCGGCAGTGCGAGGTGCCGGACCAGACCGTAGAGCTCGTGCTCGAACCGAAGACCTGCCCGTCCGTGGAGCCCGTGGGGGTCAACCTGGAGATCATCGGCAGCGGGGTGGACCCGCTCGTGGGCGTCTGGGCGAGCTACGCCGTGAACGGCGGCGCGGAGGCCGACTGCGTGGCGGTCGGCGACGCGGCGTTCCAGTGCGGTGTGGAGGTCGGGGAGTACGTCCTCACCGCGGGCGCCGAAGGGCGCGAGGAGGGGACCGCCACGATCGCCGTAGGGGTCGATTCGACGGGTTGTTACCCGGAGACCGGGCACGCAACGATCACGCTCGACTGATGCGCCGCGGCGCGACATGCCGCGTGCTTACCTCTCCACCGGAGGCGCTCGATGTCCATCCTCTTCTTCGTCCTCGCTGCCTGCACCACCCCCTGTACCGACCTCGCCGCCGCGTCGGTCTCGGTCACCCTCACCAACCGGGACGGCGAGAAGGTGGACGACGGCACCGTCACGTTCACCGTAGATGGCGGCGTAACGCAGGACTGTGAGAGCTTCACCGGCGGCGAGTACATCTGCGGATGGGAGCAGTCTGGCCACATCGTGGTGACCGCGATCGCCGACGGCTACGGGGACGTCACCGGGGAGGTGGACGTCGCCGCCGACGAGTGCCACGTGATCGAAGAGCACCTCGACCTGCAGCTCGACTCTCGGGACTGCGCCGCGGTGGAGCCCGTCGGCGTGAACCTCACGGTGATCGGTGTCGACGATGAGGTGTTGGCCAACGCCTGGGCCAACTACAGCGTCGACGGTGGCGCCGACGCGGCGTGCGTGGCGGTCTCCGACGAGCTGTTCCAGTGTGGCGCCGTCACGGGCGAGTACGTGCTCACGGCCGGCGCCGACGGCCACAAGGACGGCACGACCGCGGCCAGCGTGGTCATCGACAACACCGAGTGTCACCCCGACACGGTCGACGCGCAGATCGTGCTCGAGTGGCTGCCGGACTAGCGGCTTCCCCTAGTCGGCAACGATCTCCGGCGTGCCGCCCGGCAGGATCCGCACCCGGTAGCCTGCGGGGACGGTGAGGGTTGCTTCGGACTGCTCGGCGTTCGGCCACCGTACGTTCACCTCTGCGGTGCACGCGCCCCCGAGCCCGAAGTGGAGCACCCGCGAGAGCTGCGAGCCGTAGTGGCCGTGGCCGCCCTCGACTTCCTGGGTCTGCGTGACCCCGTCCGCGGTGACACGCACCCGCGCGCCCACCGCCCCGGCGTTGCTGCCTTCCCCGCCCACCACCTCGATCTCCACGAAGTTGGTGGCGGCGCCGAGCTGGTTCTCGGCGAAGCGGACGGTCTCGCTGCCGTGGCCGATGAGCAGGTCCACGTCGCCGTCGCGGTCGAAGTCGCCCTGGCCGGCGCCTTCGATGCCGTGGTGGTCGAAGAAGTCGGTCACGTCGACTTGCTCGAAGCGGGCGGGGGCGACCTGGTGGTAGAGCCGCCCGCGGTTGCCGTCGTCGGGATAATTGAGGGCAGCCCAGTAGATGTCGGGCCAGCCATCGTTGTCCACGTCGAGCACCATCGAGTGGGTGTGCCCTTCGTCCCAGCCGTAGTCGGGGTGCTCGCGAGTCAGTCCGGTCACGTCGTTGCCGGGGCGATCGAAGCGCACGTCGGGCTCGCCGGAGTTCACCAGGAGCTCGGCCTTGTCGGAGCTCTGCCCCACGTCCCAGTGGGCGATCTCCCCGGTGACGAGGTCCATGAAGCCGTCGTTGTTCACGTCCGCGCACGTGGCGGTGCCGCTGTTTCCGCCGAGCTGGTAGAGCTCACGACCCATGGAGTGTTCCCAGCGGAAGACGTCGGCGTCGGTCTCGCAGGTTGTATACGCGGGTTCTGGGATGTCGGCGCAGTCCTCCGCGTCCCGGTAGAGCTTGCAGTAACACCGCGCAGATTCGTTGTCAGACCAGTCGAAGTTCTGATCCCAGGCGTACCCTGAATCCACGCTTCGATTGGTGAAGGTACCGTCACCGTCCGCCTGCCAGAGGGCGTTGGGGATCCGACCATAGGAGCTGGCGGTGAGCTCGTCGAAGCCGTCGTCGTTCATGTCGCAGGCGGTGCCGCCCCATCCCCAGGACCACGCAGTCCCCGCGTTGAGGTGGCTGGTGGTCCAGGAGCCGGTGTCAAGGCCGGCAGCGTCGGTCACGTCCTCGAAGCCGCCTTTCCCGTCGCCGCGGAGGAAGCGGTCCTGGAGCACGGGCGACTCGGCGTTGCCGAACTGAGGCGACCAGAGGTCGAGGTTGCCGTCGTGGTCGTAGTCGGTGAACGAGAGCCCGGAGGGCCCGCCGCCGGTGCCGAGCGTGCGGACGCCGCTTTCGGCTGGGCCGAAGGTGAAGTGCCCGGTCCCGTCGTTGAGCAGGAGCTCGGTGGTGTCGCCGCCGGCGTCGCCGGGGTTGGCCTTCGCGGTGAGCAGGTCCACGTCGCCGTCGTTGTCGATGTCGGACCACGCGGCCACGTCCGCCCAGCGCCCCACGTTGGGGTCCGCACCATCCCGTACGGCGAACGCCCCGGACGCCTGGGTGACGTCCTCGAAGGAGCCGGCGCCGGTGTTGCGGAGGAGCCAGTTGATCCGCTTGCCGCCCGGGTTGAAGTCGTCGGCGCCGCTGGAGAGGCGGGCGAGCACGTCGGGCCACCCGTCGCCGTCGAAGTCGGCTACGTGGAAGCGCTGCGCGACGACGCCGAGGTCGGTGAAGCCCCAGGCGCCGTCGGGCTCGGTGTAGATCGGCGTGCCCGGCGCCCACGGCGCGGGGTCCGGGTGGCAGACGGGCTCGGGGTACCAGGGGGCGTCGGCGCTGTCGGTCGACCCGGTCGTGCAGGCGGCGAGGAGGAGGAGCAGCATCGGGCTCCATGGCCCGTCATGGCGCTTGCGGCAAGGCGAATCGGACAGACGACGGATGCTCAGCCCGGCGTCGTCGGCCGCCCGATCAGGTACGTCGCGTTCCCCGGCCCCTTCCCCAGCGGGATCGTGCCGATCTCCCAGGTCCAGTCCGGGGCGTCGATGCCCGCGACCAGCTCCTTGAGCTCGTCCACCCCGTAGATGCGCAGCCAGGAGACGATGCCGTCCCAGAGGATGAACGGCTGCATGAGCGGGAAGAGCCACGTCCACACCAGCCACGGCCAGCGGAACGGGCGCCAGAACGGCACCGAGAGGCTGACGATGAGCGGGCTGAGCAGGAGCCCCACCAGGATCGCCGGCTCACGGCTCACGATCTCGAAGACGCCGATCGGCTGGCGCTTCGCCACCGCGTCGGCAAGCACCTTCTTCGCCAGCTCGGGCGGGAAGTGGTGGAAGGCGTTGAAGATGGTGCGGAAGCCGGGGAGCTCGTCGGGCACCGCCGTGGCGTCCACCGGGGAGGTGCGCCCGCGGATGCGGCCTTCACCGCCCGCTTCGGCGTGGGCGTAGGCGGCGGGGTTGGGGTAGAGGTCGGTGAGGGTGACCTCCACGGGGAGGCCGTCGGCGGCCAGCGCCCGGGCGACGGTGCCCACGGGCCCGCCGCCGCCGGAGCAGAGGTCGACGAGGCGGGTGGCGCCGGTCTGGCGGAGGGCCTTGGCGAGGGTCGGCGTGAGGACGGCGCCGTGCCCAGAGAGCCGCTCGGCGAGCTCGAGGTAGGCGGTGCCGCCGTCCCGGAGGATCGCGGGGAACCAGGCGAGGTCTTCGAGCTCGACCAACTGCATGCGCTTCATGGGGTCTCCGCGGCGGCGCCGCCGCCCGCTCGGGTGATCAGGAGCTCGACCACGGCGTCGAGCGGGTAGGTGTCGGGGGCGAGGATGTAGTGCTGGAAGAGCCCGTCCAACGAGGCGAAGAGCAGCCACGCCTCGGTGACCGGGTCGGGGCGCCCCAGCTCGGTGAGCAGGAGCACGAAGGTGGCGTGGAACGCGGCGGACTGCGCGGCGATGCCCGCGCCGAGACCGGCGAGCACGGCACCCTGGAAGCGAACCCCGTAGCTGATCCGCCAGAAGTCTTCGTTCTCCCGGACGATCCTGGCGCTCACCCGGAGCAGCTCCGCCAGCCGCTCCCGCGGGTCGGCGATGCCGGCCACGGTGATGAACGCCTCGGCCACCAGCGCGCCGCTCCGCTCGAAGAGCGCCGTGAGCAGCGCCTCCTTGTTCGCGAAGTAGTGGTACAACAACCCAGGGGCGACCTTGGCTTCGGCGGCGATCAGCTTGATGGTGGCGCCCTCGTAGCCGTGGGCGGCGAAGGCGCGCAGCGCCGCGTCCAGCAGGTGCTGGCGGACGTCCGGCGGGTGGGGGTGAGCGGCGCGGGGTGACATTGATTGAACGTTCAATCAATAGCCGGAGCGCGCCGGGCGCGCAAGGTGGACGTCGAGGTTCGGCGGAGCGCCCCACCCTCGCCATTCTCGCCGCCGGTCGTTCCTCGACCGCCGACCGCTGCGGGGCGGCACGCCCGTCCTGCCGCGCCGCTCCTTCGCCATGCCGAGCCGCGTCGTCGTCGGGTCCGTAGCCGGCGTCGCACTCACCGTCCGCGCGCCGGGTTACCCTCCCGGCCCCTCCGGACCGAGGAGCCCCGTGCCCGATTTGCCCGTGCCGCCGCCGCTGCCCGAGAGCCCGCTTCCCCCGCTGGACAAAGCCGGGTTGCTGACGCTCTGGGAGAAGATGCTGCTCATCCGCCGCGTAGAGGAGATGGCCGCCAAGGCCTACACCGAGCGGAAGATCCTCGGCTTCTGCCACCTCTACATCGGCCAGGAGTCGGTCGCCGTCGGCGCCGCCGCCGCCTGCCGCCCCGAAGACCGCTGGGTCACCGGCTACCGCGAGCACGGTCAGGCCATCGCCAAGGGCGTCTCGCCGCGGGCGATGATGGCCGAGCTCTTCGGAAAGGCCACCGGGACCACCAAGGGTCTTGGTGGGTCGATGCACATCTTCGACAAGAGCGTACACTTCATGGGTGGCTACGGCATCGTCGGCGCCCAGTGTGCGCTCGGCACCGGCGTCGCGTGGTCGCTCAAGCACCTGAAGACCGACGCCGTCTGCCTGTGCTGGTTCGGCGATGGCGCGGCCAACCAGGGCGCGTTCTTCGAGGCGATGTGCCTCGCGCAGCTCTACAAGCTGCCGATCGTCTTCGTCTGCGAGAACAACTTCTACGCCATGGGCACCGCCATCGATCGGCAGAGCGCGCTCACCGACATGAGCCTCCGCGGCCTCGGCGTCGGCATGGTTCGTGAGCAGTTCGAAGGGTTTGACGTGGAGCAGGTGCGGCAACGCATGAGCGCCGCCATCGAGTACGCCCGCGCCGGAAACGGCCCGGTGATCCTCGAGGTGGTGACCTACCGCCACCGCGGCCACTCGATGAGCGACCCCGCGAAGTACCGCAAGCCGGGCGAGCTCGAAGAGAAGAAGAAGTCCGACCCGGTGCACCTCACCGAGGCCCGCCTGCGGGACCTCGGCGCGGGCGACGCCGAGCTCGAAGCGATCCGCGACCGCGTGGAGATCGCCGCGAAGGACGCCTACGAGTTCGCTGACGCTTCGCCGATCCCCGATCCGGCGGACCTCTACAACTACACCTACGCCCCCTCGGGATCCTGAGATGCCGAACATCGCGATGCGGGAAGCGCTCCGCCAGGCCATGGTGGAGGAGATGCGCCGGGATCCGACCGTCTTCCTCATGGGGGAAGAGGTCGCCCAGTACGACGGCGCCTACAAGGTGAGCCAGGGCATGCTCGAGGAGTTCGGCCCCGACCGGGTGGTCGACACCCCGATCGCCGAGAACGGTTTTGCCGGCCTCGGCGTCGGCGCCGCGATGGCGGGCATGCGCCCGATCATCGAGTTCATGACCTTCAACTTCAGCCTCGTGGCCTTTGATCAGGTGATCAACAGCGCCGCGAAGGTCTACCAGATGAGCGGCGGCCAGTACGCCTGCCCGATCGTCTTCCGCGGCGCCAACGGCCACGCCGAGAACCTCGCGGCCCAGCACAGCACCAGCGTCGACAGCTTGTACGCCCACTTCCCGGGGCTCAAGGTGGTGTCGCCGGCCACGCCGTACGACGCGAAGGGCCTCCTGAAGAGCGCCATCCGCGACAACAACCCGGTCATCTTCCTCGAGAGCGAGCTGATGTACGGGTGGAAGGGCGAGGTGCCCGCCGAGGAGTACCTCATCCCCATCGGCAAGGCTGATCTGAAGCGCGACGGCGACGACCTGACCCTCATCAGCTGGGGCAAGCCGGTGCACCACTGCCTCAAGGCGGCGGAGGAGCTGGCGAAGGAGGGAATCTCCGCCCAGGTGCTCGACCTGCGGAGCCTCCGTCCGCTCGACCACGACGCGATCTTCAACGCCGTCGCCAAGACCCACCGCGTGGTGGTCGTCCAGGAGGGGCACCTCTTCGCGGGCGTCGCCGCCGAGATCAGCGCGCGCATCATGGAGTCCTGCTTCGACCTGCTCGACGCTCCGGTCGTGCGCGTCACCAACCGCGACGTGCCGCAGCCGTACGCGACCAATCTCGAGAAGCTCGTGGTGATCGACCCGGCGCGCGTCGTCGAGGCGGCCCACCGCGTGATGGGGAGGGCCTGATGGCACAATTCTTCGTGATGCCCCAGGCGTCGCCCACGATGACCGTCGGGGTGATCGCCAAGTGGCTGGCCGCGGAAGGCGCGGTGCTGGCGCCGAGCCAGGCGATCGCCGCGGTGGAGACCGACAAGGCGACGATGGACATCGAGGTCTTCGACAAGGGCGTGCTGCTCAAGCTGCTCGCCAAGGAAGGCCAGGAGGTGCCCCCGGGCCAGCCGATCGCGATCATCGGCTTGAAGGCCGGTGAGGACGTCTCGGCGTTGGTGGCGGAGTACGCAGCGATGATGGCGGGGGCGGCTGCGCCGGCACCGGCCCCCGCGCCGG
>CAIXRH010000198.1 GCA_903921785.1 uncultured Pseudomonadota bacterium | reverse complement strand
GCTCGCGGCGGAGCCGCTCGGTCGGCGCGGGGCGCCGACCGGCCGGGCTGCGCCCGGCCGCCCTCCGCATCCCTGCCGCGCGGCCTCGGCGGCGGCGCGCCGCTACTTCACCTCACCCAGCGAGGGATCGGAGTAGTTCACCGCCTCCACCGTGCCGGTCGTCTCGCAGGGGAAGGCGATGCCCGCCATGCTCGAGGCCTGGGAGCAGTCGCCGCCCGAACAGTCCATCGCGAACGTCCACGCGAGGTCGGCGGCCCAGCGCTGGGTGAAGGTGTGGCTGTCGACCGTCTTCTCCACGAACCGCCCGCCCATCGTGAGGCCCCAGGTGATGCGGGCGTCGAGCCCGTAGCTCGCGAGGTCCATCCCGGTGACGGTGGCGTCGCACCAGAAGTCGCCTTCGAGGTGGTAGGTACAGTTCACGAACTGGTTCTCGCTCGCGGTGGCCTGCTCATCGAAGACCTGCGGCCCGGGGTTCACGTTCCCGAGGGTGATCGAGTCGTACATCGTGAGGCTGTACGGGTTGCTGTTGACCTCGCAGGCGTTGTCCCCGAGCTCGAGCGTGGAGACGAAGAAGAGCGTCCCGGCGCCGGGGCCGTTCTCCACGAAGTCCATGTCCAGGGCGGTGCCCGAGTCGGTGTCGCCGCCGGTGTCGGTGCCTGAGTCGGTCCCGGTGTCGGACCCGCTGTCGGTGGCGGTGTCGCCGCCGCCGGTGTCCCCGCCGCCGCTGTCGTCGGTGTCGGCGCCGGGGTCCCCGCTGCCGGCCGGGTCGTCGGTCGACGCGGAGTCGGTGGGGGTGGAGCCGCAGGCGAGGAGGGTGAGGAGGGCGAAGAGGCGCATGGGCTCCATCCGGGTGTGGGCTCGATGTACCTCCACCCTCCGGTCGCCGAACCTCACAGCGGTCTCTCACGCTGCCGGGTGTCCATCCCGCCCTTCTCGCCGCCGGCGGCTCCTCGACCGCCAGGGTCGGCCGGGCGGATGGACGGTGTCGCGGGGCCGGCCCTTGTCGCGCCCCGACGCCCCTGAGCCGGGATAGGGCGCGCGATGCTCCTGCTTATTTTCGCCGCGTGCGCCACCGACACCACCGACACGGGCGCCGATCCCCATGACACCGCGGACACCGCCGACAGCGGCGACACGGCCGACACCGGCGATTCGGGAGCCGCGGTCTCCGTGATCCCCCAGCCGCTCGTCGTCACCGAGCTTGGGGGTACGTTCTCGCTCGACCAGGCCATGACCGTGTGGGGCGAAGGCGACGCCGCGCCGGTCGCGGAGGCGCTCGCGGCGCGGCTGCGCGCGGCCACCGGCTACGCCGTGCCGGTGGAGGCGCCGGGGACGATCCGGCTGGCGCTCGGCGGCGCCGAGCCCGCCGAGGGCTACACCCTGGAGGTGAACGACGCTGGGGTGGAATTGACCGCCTCCGACGCGGACGGCCTCTACTTTGGCGCCCAGACCCTGCTCCAGCTCGCGCCGCCCGCGGTCTACACGTCCAGCCCGGTGAGCGGCGTGGATTGGACGCTTCCTACGGTGCAGATCGAGGACGCGCCCCGGTTCGCCTGGCGCGGGCTCATGCTGGACGTGGCGCGGCACTTCTTCACCGTCGCCGAGGTGGAGCGGCAGATCGACTGGATGGCGGTGCACAAGCTCAACCGCCTCCACCTCCACCTCTCCGACGACCAGGGCTGGAGGATCGAGATCAAGTCCTGGCCGGACCTCGCGATCGTCGGCGGGGCGAGCGAGGTCGGCGGCGGGCCGGGCGGCTACTACACCCAGGACGAGCTGCGCGCGCTCATCGCCTATGCGGCCGAGCGGCACATCACGGTCGTCCCCGAGGTGGACTTCCCCGGGCACGCCAACGCCGCCCTCAGCGCGTACCCGGAGCTCAACGAATCGGGCGTCCCGGCTGAAGAATACACCGGCGTCGGGGTGATCTCCACCCCGCTGTGGCTCGACGGCCCGGACACCCTGCAGTTCGTCTCCGACGTCTGGGGCGAGCTCGCGGCGCTGAGCCCGGACACGATCGTGCACATCGGCGGGGACGAGGCCGTGGACATCAACGCCAGCGACTACGCGGCGTTCATCCAGTGGCTCCAGGCCGACCTCAGCGCCGACGGCTACACGCTCATCGGCTGGGACGAGATCGGCCCCGCCGGCCTGGACGCCCCGTTCTACGCCCAGTACTGGTACGACCTCGACAACACCCGGGACGCCCTGGCGCGCGGCGCCCAGATCCTCGCCTCGCCGTCCGGCCACGCCTACCTCGACATGAAGCAGTCCAAGGACGCGGCCTACGGCCAGACCTGGGCCGGCATCATCGACACCCGGACCGCCTGGGACTGGGAGCCGGTGCCGAACGGCATGGTGGAGGCCGACGTGATCGGCGTCGAAGGCTGCTTGTGGACCGAGTACATCGACGACACGGCCAAGATGGACTTCATGCTCTGGCCCCGCGCGGCGGCGATCGCCGAGCGCGGCTGGAGCCAGCCCGGCACCTGGGAGGACTTCCGCGCCCGCCTCGGCCACCACGGCGCGCGGCTCGACGCGCTCGGCGTCGGGTACGCCGCGGACCCTGAGGTGGACTGGGAGTGAGCAGGAGGCGCGCCGTGCCTTGCTCGGCGGCGGCCAAGGAACTCGAGGGGTGAGGACGTCACCCCGGCCGTTCCTTGGGCTCGGGAGCGGCGGAGGCCAAGGAACTCGAGGGGTGAGTACGTCACCCGAGGCGTTCCTTGGGCTCGGGAGCCGCGGCGGCCAAGGAACGCGAGGGGTGAGGACGTCACCCCGGGCGTTCCTTGGGCTCGGGAGCGGCGGCGGCCAAGGAACTCGAGGGGTGAGGCCGACGTTCAGCGCTGCGGAGGAGGCGCTCCGGGCCCGCCCCGCGCGCGGCCCGGCGTGGAGCGGCGCCTACTCCACCTCGCGCGACAACCCGGTCTGGCCGGGGAAGAACTCGAGCTGGTCTTCCCCGGCGTACCAGGGCAGGAGGAGCCGCTCCAGGTTCGTGTCGAACCAGCGGGGCTCCACCTCGAAGTTCAGGAGGTGCGGGCTCATCCGGAGTACGTGCATGCGATCTCCGTCGCGGATGCGAACCCGCAGAAGCGAGTTCGAGAAGCTGTCCAATGCCAGCTCGACGTCTCGTTGCCCAATGAGCGGAACGTCCTCCCGAAGCCGGTACCAAGTGTACGAAGGATGCACCAAGCTGGAGTCGTCGTCGATCCCCAGCTCCGCCGCCGTCCCCTTCACCGCCGTCCCCGTGCCGAGCCCCGACCGGAGCAGCGCGTCCAGCGCCCTTACCGGCGCCTCCAGTTCGCCCAGCGGAACGGGACTGGACGGCTCGCCCGGTGGCCGGGAGGGATCGTAGGTGATCGCGCCCGACGGCAGAAGGGCGAAGCGCCGGGTCCGGTCCACCATTCCAAGATCCACCGTCGTACGCCCATCCGCGAGCAGGGTCACCACCACCTTGCCCTCCGTGTCCAGGCACGCCCAGGACATCGGGGAGTCGCAGATCGCCGGATCCCGCTGCCACCCGTTCTCGTCCTGCACCAGCCGGCCGTACTGCACGAACAGGCGCAACGACTGGAAGTTCCGCAGCATGCCCCGGTACGCCTCCAGCGCGTCGTTCTCCGTGCTCACGGCCGGCCGCGGCCGCAACGCGGTGCCCGCCGCGATGAGTCCGCCCGCGAGGACGACCAGCACGATGCCCACGAGGACCCACAAGCGCGCCCGAATCGGCATCCGAGCGTCGTATCCAACCGCGTGTTCTGGGGCCCGCCCCGCGCGCGGCCCGGCGTGGAGCGGCGCCTACTCCACCTGCATCGACAGCCCGTTCCAGCCTGGGAAGTTCGCCACGTCTTCGCCGGCGTTCCAGGGTAGAACGAGCGGCGGTGACTTGATCCTCCGCGCCCACGCCGAGGTTCGGACGAAGAGGGTGGGTCACGACAGGTCCCGCTGCGGCGCCCGCCGCCCGTCGAGGCTGGCTCACGACGACGGCACCTCGACCGCCGACGCCGGCCGGGCCGCAGGCGGACCTCGCACCGCCGTCCTTCGACACCCTCCCCGCCCCTCCGGCCCCGTCCGAGCGCTCCCCGACCTTGCCGTTCGCCCGCAGGCGCTTAGCCGTGCGCCGCCATGGACTTCGCCGCTCGTACGCTCGCCACGCTCGACTGGGACACCGTGCGGGGCGCGGTGGCCGACCGCGCGCGTACGCCGATGGGCGCGGAGCGTGCCCGAGCCCTGATGCCCGCCGCGACTCGCGCGGCCGTGCTGGAGACCTACGCGCTCGTCGATGAGCTGATGGTCGCCAGCCAACGCGGCGAGCTCATCCCGGTGGACGCGGTGGGGGACGTGCGCGCCGAGCTTGGCCGCGCCGCTCGCGGCGTGCTGCTCGAAGCGTGGGCGCTCATCGCGGTCGGTCGCGGGCTCAGCGGCGTGTTGGAGCTCCACGACTGGCTCTCCGGGCGTTCTTCGCCGCGGCTCGCCAGCTACGCCCCGGTGGTCCAGGCCGACCGCCACGTCGTGCGCATGCTCACCGCGGCGTTCGACCCCGACGGCACCCTCAGCGACCGCGCGTGGCCCAAGCTCGCGGCGCTCCGCCTGCGGGTTCAGCAGCTCCGCAACCGCGTGCACGACACCTTCGCCAGCATCCTCGCCGACGAAGGTTGGGGCGACATGCTGATGGAGCGCTTCGTCACCGAGCGCAACGGCCGCCTCGTGGTGCCGGTGAAGATGGCGCATCGGCGGGGGCTGGGCATCGTCCACGGCACCAGCGCCAGCGGAGAGACGGCGTTCGTCGAGCCGGGCGCCACCGTGGAGCTCCAGAACGACCTCCGGGAGGCGGAGGACGCCCTCGGCGAGGAGACGCTCCGCATCCTCGGCGAGCTCTCCTCGATGGTGGGCCACGTGGCCGGGCCGGCGCTCGCGGCGTTCGAGGCCGTCGGTGAGCTCGACCTCGGGGCGGCGCGCGCCGAGCTGGGCTTGAGCTGGCGCGGCAGCATCCCCGAGGTGGGCAACGCCGGCGTGGTGCGCCTGCGCGACGCCCGCCACCCGCTTTTGGCGCTCCGCGGCGTCGAGGCCGTCGGCAACGACCTGAACCTGGACGACACCCAGCGGTGCCTGGTGCTCACCGGCCCCAACGCCGGCGGAAAGACGGTGGCGCTCAAGACCATCGGCCTCGCCGTGCTCTGCGTCCGCGCCGCCATCCCCATCCCGGCGCGCGACACCAGCCGGGTGGACTTCTTCGACCCGCTCCTCGCGGACATCGGCGATCTCCAGAGCGTCTCCGCCGACCTCTCGACGTTCAGCGGGCACCTCGCGGTGCTGCGGGAGGCGCTGGAGGTCGCGTCGCCGGGCGCGTTGATCCTCGTGGACGAGGTGGCGGTGGGGACCGACCCCGCGCAGGGTGCGGCGCTCGCGGGTGCGGTGGTGGAAGCGCTGGTGGACCGCGGGGCGCGCGTGGTGATCACCACGCACTACCCGGAGCTCAAGGCGCTGGACGATCCTCGAATCTCCGTGGCGGGCATGGAGTTCTCCGAGGGCCGACCGACGTACCGGCTGGTCGCGAACACCGCGACCGCCAGCCAGGGCCTCGTCATCGCCCAACGCATGGGGCTCCCGGAGTCGGTGCTCCAACGCGCCCACGCGCGGCTCGACGAGGGTGCCGCCCGCCTCGCCCGCCTCGCCGAGCAGCTCGACGCCGAGCGGGACGCCGTGGCGCGCGCCTCTCGGCAGATCGCCGCGTTGGAGGAGGGGCTCGCGGCGCGCGAGGCCCAACTCCGGGTGCGCGAAGAGAAGCTCGCCGCGCAGCTCGCGGGCGAGCGGGCCCGGATGGTCGAGGCCACCAAGGCGAAGCTCAAGGACCTCGAAGCCGAGCTCCGCGCCGTGGTGAAGGAGGTGCACGCCGCGCCTACGCTCGCCGGGGCCAACGTGGCGCTCGCCACCGTACGAAACGCCCGGGCGATGCTCGACGAGTCGGAGGCCCGCGCGGCCGCCGTCTCGTTCACCCCGCGGCCGGGCGACCGGGTCTGGGTGGCCTCGGTGGGCCAGCACGGGCAGGTGCTCGCGGTGAGCGGCGAGCAGGCCGAGGTGCAGGTCCGGGCGATGAAGCTCAAGGTGCCGTTCCACCAGCTGTCCACGTCGAAGGAGACGGAGAAGCGGCGCCCTCCGGGGATGGATGCGCCGCCTGCGCCTACGCCGACGCGCGCGGCGGGGGAGGGGAGCGGCGGCGTGCGGCTGCCGAACAACACCTGCGATCTCCGCGGCAAGCGCCTGGAGGAGGCCGAGGCTGAGGTGGAGCGCTTCGCGGGCGTGCTGCTCGGGCGCGGCGAGCGGTTCGGCTACCTCCTCCACGGCCACGGCACCGGCGCGCTCAAGAGCGGCCTGCGCACGTGGCTGCGGAGCGCCAGCTTCGTCCGGAACTTCCGCCCCGGAGACCTCACCGAGGGCGGCGACGCGTTCACGGTCTTGGAGCTGTAGGCCTCAACTCCGCCGCTGGATGACCGATGTGGTCCCAGAGGACTTCGTGTCGAGCTTCCGCCCGCTGAGCACCCGTGGCGCCTTCGTGCCGTCCTCTCCGGGCGGCGCAGCGGCCCGCACCTTCGAGCCGCTGCAGTTCGCGCGCCCGCGGAGCTTCAACGCGGGCCTGAGCTTCGGCGTCGTCCCGGTCCCCACCGATGCGCCCGCGGACGAAACCCAGGAAGCGACGCCGCTCGATTTGAACGATCGTGCCGGTCTCGACGCCGATGCCGATGACGCCGCGCCCACCGTGGCCACCCCGGTGGTGACCTCCGCGGCCGCGAAGCTCCGCGACGCGGAGCTGGAGGAGGCCTTGCAGCGCACTGAACGGACGGCCGCGGAGCTCGCGGAGCGGGAAGCGGCGCGGGAGGCGGAGCACCGCCTGCTCCTCGCCGACCTTGAGAGCCAGAAGCAGAAGGCGAAGTCCACCGCGGAGCGCCTCGGGCAGCTCGCGGGCGAGCTGGTACGCGCGCGGGCGTCGCTGATCGAAGAGGTGCGGGCGTCGGCCGGGACGTTGTTGCTCACGGGCGCGCGTCGCCTCGCCGGCGAAGCGCTCCGGGCGCAGCCCGGGTTGCTCGAGAGCCTCGTCTCGGAGATCGTGCATTCGATGTCGGCCGACGTGGTGACCGTGCGGGTGAACCCCGCCGACGTGGAGCGCCTCTCGGCCACCGCCGGGGAGACGATCCGCGTCGTCGCCGACCCCGGGGTCCAGGCCGGCTGCGTCGTGTACGGCGACGCGGGCTCGGTCGACGCGTCCCTCGACACCGGGCTCGGCGCCCTGGCCGGGGAGGTCTCCGCGTGGAAACGGACCGCGTGACCGCCCCCACGGACACGCTCGGGCTCGGCGAGCTCGGGCGGCGTTGGGAAGAGGTCGCGACACGATCGAGGCAGGGCCGCGTGGTCGCGGTGCAGGGGACGCTGGTGACGGCGGACCTGCCCGGCGCGCGCATCGGCGAGGTCGTGACCATCGACGGGGTGGGGCCGAGCGAGACGGTCGGCTTCCGGGACCGGCGGGTGCTCTTGATGCCGTTCTCCTCGATCGACGGGGTGAAGCACGGCGCCGCAGTGCGCTCGGTCGGCGAGATGCCGGTCGCGCGTGTCGGTGACAACCTCCGCGGCCGGGTGATCGACGGCTTCGGCAACCCGCTCGACGACAAGGGGCCGATCACCGGACTCGTCTCGCGGCCCATCCACGCCCCGCCCCCGGACGCGATGGCGCGTTCGTTGGTGCGCGAAGCGCTGCCGACCGGCGTGCGTGTGCTCGACGGGCTCCTCACCTTCGGCCGCGGCCAGCGTGTGGGGCTGATGGCCGGCTCCGGCGTCGGCAAAAGTACGCTCATGGGCATGATCGCCCGACGAAGCGCTGCGGACGTCAACGTGATCGCACTCATCGGGGAACGTGGTCGAGAGGTGCGGGAGTTCCTCGAAGACGTGCTCGGCCCGGAGGGCCTCCGGCGCAGCGTCGTGATCGTGGTCACCAGCGACCGCTCGCCGGTGCTCCAGATCCGCGGGGCGTTCTTGGCGATGGCGGTGGCGGAGCACTTCCGCGACCAGGGCCGCGACGTGATGCTGATGATGGACAGCGTCACCCGGTTGGCGATGGCCCAGCGGCAGATCGGCCTGGCCGTCGGCGAACCGCCGACGACCCGTGGCTACACGCCGAGCTGCTTCTCGATCCTCCCGCGGCTGCTCGAACGCGCCGGTCCGGGTGCGCGGCGGGGCAGCATCACCGCGCTGTACACGGTGCTCGTCGACGGGGATGACGTGGAGGCCGACCCGGTCGGCGACGCCGTGCGCGGAATCGTGGACGGCCACGTGGTGCTCAGCCGGAAGATCGCCGGACAAGGCCGCTTCCCCGCCGTGGATGTGCTCGCGAGCATCTCCCGCGTGATGGATGTGGTCACCAAGGCGCCGCACCGTGAGTCGGCACGCAAGGTGCGCGCCCTGCTCAACACCTGGGCGCAGAACGAAGAGCTGGTGCGGCTCGGCGCGTACAAGGCTGGCTCTTCCCCCCAGGTCGACTCCGCGATCGCCCGCATCGACCGGATCCACGGCTGGCTCGGGCAGGCGGTGGAAGAGGCGGTCCCGTTCGAGTCCACACTTCAGACGATGGACGCGTTGTTGCGGTAGCGCGCGGGGGCAAACCGGCTACTTGACCGCATGGCCGAGCTCATCTCCCTCCTCACCGTCGTCGGGCTGTTCTTCGGCGGCATCTTCATGCTGGTCGTGCTGGG
Organism: uncultured Pseudomonadota bacterium; assembly: GCA_903921785.1. Classification (GTDB taxonomy): domain Bacteria; phylum Myxococcota_A; class UBA796; order UBA796; family SXON01; genus SXON01. Next base: position 20,115 of record CAIXRH010000198.1, on the reverse strand, counting down.
TGGCAGCTTCGTCTCCATCCAGCAGGGCACCGTCGGGATCATCACCCGCTTTGGCAAGTTCGGCCGCGTGCTCCGCCCGGGCCTCAACTTCAAGCTCCCGATCATCGAGTCGGTCTCCCAGCGGCTCTCGCTGCAGAACCGTTCGGTCGAGCTTGCGTTCCAGGCCATCACCGCCGACCAGGCCAACGTCCACTTCAAGGCGATGCTCCTGTTCTCGGTGCTCAACCCCGACGAAGACACGGTGCTCAACGTCGCCTTCAAGTTCGTGGACGAACGTTCGTTCATGACCGCGCTCGTCCGCTCCGTCGAAGGTTCGGTCCGCGCCTTCGTGGCCACCAAGAAGCAGCAGGACATCCTCGCGCTGCGCCGCGAGATCATCGACTCCGTCAAGGAGCAGCTCGACCACGCGCTGGCGAGCTGGGGCTACCACCTCATCGACCTCCAGATGAACGACATCGGGTTCGACGAAGAGATCTCCCGCTCCATGGCCAAGGTGGTGGCGTCGAGCAACCTCCGGGCGGCGGCCGAGAACGAAGGCCAGGCGCTGCTCATCACCAAGACCAAGCAGGCCGAGGCCGAGGGCAACGCGATCAAGATCGCCGCTGAGGCCGAACGTCAGGCTGCTCAGCTCCGTGGTCAGGGCATCGCGCTCTTCCGCCAGGAGGTCGCCAAGGGCATGACCGAGGCGGCCCACGAGATGCAGAAGGCCGACCTCGATGTCAGCTTCATCCTGTTCTCGATGTGGACCGAATCGCTCAAACACTTCGCCGAACAGGGCAAGGGCAACGTCATCTTCCTGGATGGTTCGCCCGACTCCATGCAGGACACGATGAAGCGGATGATGGCGCTCTCGGTGAAGAACACCAAGATGTGACCGATGGGGGGCCATGGCGTCCCCCGCGCTCCACACCCTCCTCAAGCTCCGTCGCGCCGCCCGCGAAGAATCGCAGGCCATCGTCAAGCGCGCCGAGGATGAGCGCGACGCCCAGGCCGAGCGGCTCCAGGCGCTCCGGGACGCGACCGTCCGGGGGCGCAGCTCCATCGACCCCACGGACCCGTTCTCGCTCACGTCCTGGCACGCCTTCCGGATGCGCCAGGAGGTGGCGGAGCGGCGCGAGGTCATGAAGCTCAAGCAGCGGGAGCGCGACCTCGATCAGAAGCGGGCGATCCACGTCGCCCGCGTTCGAGACGAGCTGGCCTTGCAGCGACTGATCGAGCACCAGGACGCGGAAGAGGCGGCGGAAGCCCGGGTCCGCGAGGGCCGCGCCATGGACGAGATCGCGAGTCGGATCAACCCGGCCGAGGACGGGCCCCTCAAGATCGCGTCGGCGTGACCGACCTGGGGCGCATGGCCGGCTCCTTCGCCCGCATCCGCACCATCACCCTCTCGGTCGCCGCGCTCGCCCTCGGCACCGGCACGGCCGCCTGGGCGGGCGCGTCGCTCCGGCCGAAGCCCGAAGTGACCGACGTCGAGAAGTATTGTTCCACCGAACAGCAGGGGGCGTACCAGCTCGCGGAGGACCTCCATCGGCGGGAGCGGGAGCTCGACAGCCGGGAGCACGCGGTCGCGGCGCAGGAAGCCGAGATGGCCACGGCCGAGGGCCGACTGAAGTCGCGCCTGGAGGAGCTGGAGAAGACCCGCAAGGAGCTCCAGGACCTGCTCGGCCAGGCCGACACCAAGCGCGACGAGCGCATCGCCGGGATCGTCAAGATGGTGGAGTCCGGGCGGGCCTCGGCGATGGCGCCCATGTTCGGCCAGCTCAGTGACGAGCTGGCGGTCGCGGTGCTCGACAAGATGAACCGTTCAAAAGCGGGAAAGCTCCTCGCCGCGCTGCCGCCCGCTCGCGCGGCGGCGCTCGCCCAGAAGATGGCGGAGCCGATCGCCGTGGCGGTCCCGTGATCCTCTCGGTGATCCGCGCGCCCGCCTTGCCGGTGGGCCTCGAGGTCGGCCCGGAAACGGGGGAAGATGGTCCGGCCTTCGCCGCTGCTTTGGCTCAGGAGGTCGCGGCGCGGCCCGCAGTCGGCGCGCCGCCGGTCGCCGTCGCGATGACGATGCCCCAGCCCGTGGACGCGTCCGACCCGCCGAACGGCGGGCGTCCGACTTCGCCGGGGCGGAAGGAAGCCGGTCGGGCGGAGGGCGCCGCGGACGCGACCGACCCCGCCGCGCCGTTGCCCAGCGCCGCGCTCATCGCCCTCGTGGCGTTGGCGCCGCCGCCGGGGCTCTCCACGCCAGTGGCCCCGCCACCGGCCCCCGTCGCACCCGACGTCGCCGTCGGGGCGCTCCCGACCCCGTCCGCGGCCGAGCGCCTCCTCCGCGACACCCTCGACACCTACGGGGTCACCTTGACCGTGACGGGCGCTGCTGCCCCGGCGGCGAACCCTGCCGGGACTGCCACGCCCTCCGGCGTGGGGGAGCTCTCCAGCTTCGACACGGAGGGCCTTGGCGCCACCTTCGACGCGCCGCTCGCGGCCGTCGCCCCGCCTGGGGCTGGCGCCGCTCGCGACGCCACCCGGTCGGCTGCTGCGGCTCTCGAAGGGCTCCGTGCGGCAGGCAGCCCCGTCGCGCCGTCCGCCGACGCGCTCCGCAAGGCCGCGCTCGCGGCGTTCACCCGGGGGACCTCCGAGTCCGCCCACCCGACGGCAGCGCCTGTCGCCACACCTGTCGCGACGTCAGGCGATCTGTTCACCCCTGTCGCGACGCAGGTCGCGACGCCCGCGACCACGCTCCCGTCAACGCCCGCCGCCACGCCTGCCTCGGCGTCCACGCCTGTTCCGCTCGCCTCCATGCCAGCGCTCGCGCCCGCGACGGCGCCGACAGCCGCCTCCGGACCGGGGCCCGCCGTGGCGGGGGCCCCTGCGACGGCCTCGGCGACCGCGCCCCCGCGTCCGGCCCCCGCTGCAGCGAGCGTCCCATCGCAAGCGGGCGTTACCCCGTCCGCGACACCCGCCCCTGTGCCCGCGATCCCCGCCGCTACGTTGGCGCTCAGCGCGCCCATCGCCGCGGACATGCTCGGCGCTCAGGGCCGCCCCGCGCCTGCCTCCCGTGAGCCGTTCGCCCCCGCGCACTCCGCGGCTGCGGTGGGCACCGCCGCCCCGTCGGACATCCACGCTGCGGCCGTCCTGGAGGCCGCCACCGCAGCCGGGACGCCGGGCCCGAGCCGCCCCGCGATGGCCGACCGTACGGCCCGTGCCGCGGCGCGCGCGGCCCGAGTCGGCTCAGCAACGGGTCCCGCAACGAGCGCTGCGCCCGCCGACGGCGAGCCGGCGGTCACGCCTTCTGGGCCCCCCGCCGCCGACTCGCGCCCGCCCAACGTCGCTCCCCCTACGCCTGTCGCCGCGGCGGTCCCTGGCCTCGCGGTTCCCCCCCAACCCGCCGTCGCCCTGCGCGCCGGCGATCCCTCCGCGCAAGACCGCGCCCCGCTCGCCGATGCGGAGACTGTCTCCGCCGCATCGCCCGAGCGGCCGGCGCGCTCGGCGCCCGCCGCGGACCGGACCGACACCGACGACACCGCCAGCCCGCTCCCGCTCGACCTCGGGGTCCTTCCCGGCCGCTCCGCCGCTCCGAGCGCCGGCCTGACCTCTCCGACGGCGGACACCCCGATCGCGACCGACGTCCCCAGCTCCGCCGCGACGCTCGCGGAGGCGGCGAGCCTCCGGATGGATGCCGCCGCCACCCCCACCCAGGGCGTCACCATCCGCCTCGACGACGCGCTCGGCGCCTGGGAGGTGGACATTGTCCGCAACGATGACCTCCTCAACCTCGTGGTCCGCGGCGACGCCGGCCTTCACCAGGCGGTGCAGGCGGCGACCCCCGAGCTGCGCGATCGCCTCGCCCACGATGGCTACACCCTTCATCACCTCGAGCTGGCGCCCTCCGACCAGAACTTCGACCCCACCCGGGTCGTCGCGCCCGGTCGGGCGACCTCCAGCGGCCTTGGAGGCTCCATGAACCAGGATTCGCCTGCACGTCAGGAAGCTCGGCGCGAAGAAGCGCCCCCTTGGGCGCCGCCGCGGCGGATCGCCACCCCCACGCCCGAGCGGGCCCGACGCCCCGGCGGCCTCGACCGCGCGGTCTGATCCCGTGTGACCGTGATTCCCGCTCGCCCGGCGCGGCCGCTGCGTCGGGGACCGGGATGCCGGTCGTCGTGAGTTGTGCCGTTGCCACATCGACAAGCGTGTGGGTTGGCGCCGGGTCCTCCTACGCGGCCGGCGGCCGTCGTCGACGGGCGGTCGCCGGCTGCACAGGCTCACTCAGCGTCACCGAGCCGTGCGAACGATCCTCATCCGGCTCGGGCAGGTTGACGTCGTGGTCTCGCGTCGCGACGATTGCGCGGCGCGGCCGCCTACGGTAAACCACGGCACCATGAAGCTTTCGCGTAGCCTGCTCGGTCTCTGCGGCCTGCTCGCCCTCGTCGCCTGTCCCCGCGCCGACCGCTCCACCGGCACCGACACCGGTGCATTGCCAGACACCAGCGCTCCCGACTCCGCCGACACGGCGGACTCGGCCGATAGCGCCGATTCCGGAGACACGGGCGAGACCGGCGTCCTCCCCCCGGAGTGCGACGCCTCGACGCTCACCGCGTACGCCCCGGTGCCCGTGGCCACCTTCCAGATCGCCCCGAGCAGCACCGCCCGCGACGGCGAGACCATCGACGACACGCTCCAGGGCACGTACAAAGAGCACTACATCCAACGCCGCGACGACGGCGGTCCCGACCGGGAGGAGCTGTTCCTCTGGCTCGGCGGCTCGGGCTCGGAGCCGCAAAACTACGACTACATCCTCAACATGGCCGCGTTCGCCGGGTACACCGCGGTCTCGCTCGCGTACGACAACGAGACCAGCGTCGGCGACACCTGCGGTCACGATGACGTTCCCGAGTGTTCCTCCGCCAACGTGGACTGTGAGGAGCAGGTGCGCGAGGAGATGATCTACGGCGTGGACACCTCTCCCTGCCTCGTCGTCACGCCCGAGAACTCCATCGAACATCGGGTGCTGCGTCTGCTCCAGTACGGCGTGGAGAAGGTGCCGACGGCCGGGTTCGACCGCTACCTCGACGCGACGAAGCAGCAGGTCGACTGGACACACATCGCCGTCGGCGGGTGGTCGCAGGGCGGCGGCCACGCGAGCATGCTCGCTCGGGATCACGTCGTCGCGCGCGCGCTGTTCGTGTCCAAGGGCGCCGGTTCGGTCGCGTGCACCGACGTGATGGCCGAGACCGACTGCGACCTCGACGGGGACGGCGGGCTCACCCGCGACAACCTCGACGAGTACGTGGTTCCCGCGCCCTGGGCCTACGACGAGCGTCTCACGCCGCCCTCCCATGAGTTCGGCAGCATCCACATGGAAGAGGACGCCTGGTACTACAGCGACGAGACCTTCGCCGCGTTCGGAATGTACGGCGCCCAGACGCCCTTTCTGATCGACGACGTGGGCCCCTACCCCGAGGCCTACGCCGACGCCTACGGCTGCACCCACGTCTTCGCCACCGACGCCACGCCCTCCTGCGGCGACAACGACTTCCACAAGTCGATGGCCTCGGACTTTTGCATGGCGCTCGACGACGACGGCGTGCCGCTCCTCGCTCCGGCATACGTGTATGCGCTTACGGTGCCGGTGGAGTGAGGCAGGCCGGCGCCCCCGCAGCGGGCGCCGACGTCGGTCTTGGCTCGCGAGGGTTGAGGAGGGACGGGAGGTGGAACCCCCCTCTTTGTCGACCTTCTCGGGATCGCCGGCTCGAGCCGCTCAGCGCCGGGTGGAGGGCTGCGCCGGGATCACCCGTTTGCGGCTGAGCGTGCGCCACGCCGCGGCCTTTCCCGGCCCCTCGTCTTCGTCGGAGAAGCGCGTGCCGGCGAGCTCGAGCAGCTCCAGGTGCGGCTCGACCGCCTCGGCGATGTCCCGAACCGACCGCCGCGGCGGCCCGCTGTCGCGCGCCGGGCCCTCCGTGCTGCCCGCCACGGAGAACCACCGACCGCCCTCGGTGAGGTGCGCCGCCACCTGGGCGGCGAATCGTTCGCGATCGCTCGCCGCGTCGAAGACGTGGAAGACGCCGCGGTCGTAGACAAGGTCGAACGGGGCGCCAGGCACCGTGTCCTGGAGGATGTTCGCGGGGAGCAGGCGCACCGACACGCCGGCGGCCGCGGCCCGCTCGGTGGCGCGCTCCACGGCCAAGGGCGCGAGGTCGACCGCGGTGACGTCGTGGCCCTGCTGCGCCATCCACACCGCGTTGGTGCCGGTGCCGCAGCCGATCTCCAAGACCCGCAGCGGCTTCGGTTCGGCGCCGAGGAAGCGGACAAGGTGCATGTCGGGGCGACCCACGTCCCAGGGGAGGACGCCGTCGGCGTAGCGGGAGTTCCAGTGGTGGACGTCGGACATCGGGGCGCTCCAGGGGGCCTCCGCCGGGTAACCGGGCGCCAGGGGGGTCGACCGCCCGCGCCCGTCGCCGCGGTGGAGGGTGCTACACTCAGCCCGGATGGATCGTCGTCAGCAGATCGCCGCGCTGGTGCGCGAGGAGATGGCCGGGCTGCCGGTGGAGCAGGCCGACGCCGATCGGGGCCACCCGCTCGTGCTCGCCCCCTACGGCGCCGATGAGGTGATCGGCGCCTTGGAGGCCCTGCTCTCCACGCGCGTGACCATGGGCGAGAAGGTGCGCGCGTTCGAAGCCGAGTGGGCCCGCTACTGCGGCGCCGCCCACGGCGTGATGGTGAATTCGGGGAGCTCGGCGGTCCTGCTGATGCTCGCCGCGCTGGTGGAGACCGGCCGCTTGCGCCCCGGCGACGAGGTGCTCTGCCCCGCGGTGACGTGGTCTACGTCGCTGTTTCCGATCGCCCAGGCTGGCCTCGTGCCGGTGATGGTCGACGTCAACGAGCGGACCCTGTGCATCGACCCCGACTCCGCGGCCGCCGCCCGCACCGAGCGCACCCGCGCCGTGCTGGGCGTGCACCTGCTCGGGCAGCCCGCCGACCTCGACGCGTTCGCCGACCTCCTCGTGCTGGAAGACGCGTGCGGCGCCCACGGCGCGGTCTACAAGGGTCGGCGCGTGGGCGGGATCGGCGCCGCCTCGGCGTTCTCCTTCTTCTTCTCCCACCACATCTCCACCATCGAGGGCGGGATGGTGGTCACGGGCGACGAAGAGCTGGCCAACGCGCTCCGCTCGTTGCGCGCCCACGGCTGGGTGCGCGAACGTTCGGATCGGGCCGCTTGGACCGCGGCGTGCCCGCAGATCGATCCGCGCTTCCTCTTCGTGTCGCCCGGGTACAACCTGCGCCCCACCGAGATCGCCGGCGCCTTCGGGCTCGTGCAGGCCCGCCGACTCCCCGCCTGGTTGGAGCGGCGGCGCGCCAACCATGCCGACTGGTGCCGGCAGCTCGGCGACCTCGTGACCGTGTTCCCCGAAGCGGCCGGCACCGAACACGCCGGCTTCGCCTTCCCGATGCTCGTGGAGGGCGACCGGGCCTCCGCCATGGCGGCGCTCGAAGCCCGCGGCATCGAGACCCGCCCGATCTCGGGGAGCAACCTCGCCCGTCAGCCCGCGTTCGAGCGGGTGCCGGGCGCACGCACCCCCGTGCCCCTGCCGGTCGCCGACCGGGTGCATGAGCACGGTTTGTTCGTTGGAAACCACCACGCGTTCGGGCCCGGGCATGGCGCCCGCTTGCGCGAGACGCTCGCCGCCTGGAGGGGCTTGTGAAGATCGTCGTCACCGGAGGCGCCGGCTACGTCGGCAGCGTCCTCGTCCCCCACCTTCTCGCCGCCGGGCACCGCGTCCACGTGATCGATAGCCTGAAGTTCGGCGTAGAGCCGATCTTCGGATGTTTCATCCATCCGAACTTCAGCTTCCGTCACGGGGACGTGCTCGACATCCCCGCCCTGAAGGCCGACCTCGCGGACGCCGACGCGGTGGTGCACCTCGCTGCCATCGTGGGCTACCCCGCCTGCAAGAAGTGGCCGGATGAAGCCCGGCGCACCAACCTCGACGGCACCCGCGCCGTGCTCGACCACATCCGCCCCGAGGTGCGGTTCATCAACTTCTCCACGGGTAGCAACTACGGGGAAGTGGTGGGCGTCTGCGACGAAGAGACGCCCCTGAACCCGCTCTCCCTCTATGGCGAGACCAAGACCGCCGCCGAGCAGATGGCGATGTCCCGGCCCAACACCGTGGCGCTGCGCTTCGCCACTGCCTTCGGCCTCTCCCCGCGCCTGCGCCTGGACCTGATGATCAACGACTTCACCTACCAGGCCCTGGTGAACCGCTACCTGCTGGTCTACGAGCGCCACTTCCGGCGTACGTTCATCCACGTCCACGACATGGCGCGCGTGGTTCCCCACCTGCTCACCCACTGGGACGCCGCGAAGGACCGTGTGCTCAACGTGGGCCACGAGACGATGAACTACACCAAGCAGGACATCACCCACCTGCTGCAGAAGAAGCTGAACTTTCACCTTTACTTCGCCGACGTCGGCAGCGACGAGGACAAGCGCGACTACGAGGTGAGCTACGCCCGCATCCGCGGGCTCGGCTTCGAGGTGGCGGTGGACATCGATCGGGGGCTCAACGAGCTCATCGGCGGGCTCTCGCACGTGCGCATCCGCAACCCCTACAGCAACGTGTGACGATGCGCGCAGAGTGGACCGAAGCGCTGCCGCTGCGAGGCGCGCGGGTCCTGGTCACCGGGGCCGGCGGCTTCCTCGGGCAGCACGTGATGGAGGCGCTGCGTGGGGTGGGTGCGGTGCCGATCGCCACCACCCGCGCCGACACCGACCTGCGCGATCCTGGCGCGGTGCGGGCCTTGTTCGCCCGCGCGCGGCCCGAGCTGGTCGTTCACGCCGCGGCCGTGGGCGGCGGCATCGGCTGGATGAAGGACCACCCCGCGACCGCGCTCGCGGGGAACGTCCTGGTGAACACCAACGTGCTCCAGGTGGCGCAGGAGGCCGGGGTCCGACGCCTCCTCGGGGTGTCGTCGGCCTGCGCCTACGCCAAGGAGGCGACGCAGCCGATGAGCGAGGGCGACCTCTACGAAGGTGAGCCCGAGCCCACCAACGGGCCGTACGGCCACGCGAAGCGGCTCATGATGCGCCATGGCGCCGCCCTCGCTGAGGAATTTGGCTTCGACTCGGTCTACGTGGTTCCGACAAACCTCTACGGACCCGGTGAGTCGTTCGACCCGGTGCGCTCTCACGTCATCGGCGCGTTGATTCGGCGGTTTGAGGTGGCACGACGGGAGGCGGCGCCCGAGGTCGTGTGCTGGGGCACCGGGCGCGCCACCCGAGACCTGCTCTTCGTCCGCGACGCGGCCCACCTGATCCTCCGGGCGCTCTCGCTCGGCGGTGGCCCCGAGCCGGTGAACCTCGGCAGCGGGGTGGAGCGGAGCATCGCGGAGCTCGCCGAAGCGGTGGCCGCGGCCTGCGGCTACACCGGACGCCTCGGCTGGGATAGCAGCAAGCCCGACGGAATGCCTAGGAAGCAGCTGGATCCCGCCCGGATGTGCGCCCGACTGGGCCGGGTGGAGCTCACGCCGCTCTCCGAGGGCCTCGCCGAGACGGTCGCGTGTTTCCGCTCCTGCTGCTGAGCGCCTGCATCGAGCGGGTCACCGACGTGGCCGTGCCGCTCGATCCGGCGTTCTACGCAGGCGGCGGCGAGGCCGAGAACCCGTCTGGCGCCAAGGACGCCCTGGGCATCCCCTGGGCGGACGCCACCGGAGAAAAGACCGACGTCCAGTTCACGATCACCGGCGCGGCCCCCGAACAGGCCGTGCAGATCGACGTGGTGGAGGCCGACGCCGCCGCCCCCGGCGGCAACAAGCGCCTCGGCCGGGTGGAGACGACCACCGGCAGCGCCACGCTCTCCGTGCCGAAGGCGGTGAAGAGCTTCTCGATCGAGGTCTTCGCCGACCCGAGTCAGGACGGGCCGAGCGCGGACGACCCCTACGCCGCCGTGGTGGTGGACATGGGGCAGGTCGGGAGCGCGCCGGTGGCGATCTCGCTGGTGGTCGGGGCGCGGCCGGCGGCCGGAAACGGGGGCGGTGGCGGCGGCGGCGTGGGTCCCGGTGGCGGCAGCGGCGGCGCGCAGGAGCCGTGGTCCGGCTACGCGGGGGAGACCGTGGTTTTCACCGGGGAGCTCTCCAGCACGGACGACGGAGAAATCCAGGTGGACGTGGCGGAGTTCGACGCCACCCAGCCCGGCGGGCAGAAGCGGGTGGGGCAGCTCCGGCTCTCCGGCGCGGGCGCCTTCACCCTGGAAGTGCCCAAGACCCTCGAGAAGTTCCGGATCGAGGCCTTCCAGGACCGCGAGGGCGATGGCCCATCCACGGACGATCCCTACGCCGAGCTCGTCACCGTGGTCGCGCAGATCACCGCCGAACCTGTGGCTTTGAACCTGGTCGCAGGCAGCCGCGGCTCGGCGGGGAGCGGAGGGGGAGCGCCTCCGGGCGGCGCGCCCGGGGGCGGCGGGCCGACGCCCGGAGGCGGCGTCGAGGCCCCCTGGAGCACCTGGACCGGGTCAAGCACGACCTTCCATGCCACCGTGGTCGCGCCGGGCACGGGCGAGGTGCAGGTGGACGTGAACGAGCCCGATCCGAAGGCCCAGGGCGGTCAGAAGCGGGTGGGGCAGGTGCGGCTGCAAGGCTCGGGGAAGCTGGAGTTCAAGGTGCCGAGCACGGTGAGCAGCTTCCGCCTGGAGGCCTTCCAGGACCCGGGGCACGACGGCCCGTCCGAGACGGACCCGTACGCCGAGCTCACCGTAAAGGCGGCCGAGCTCAGCGCCACGCCCACGCTCACGCTGGTGGCGGGCGCGCGCGGACAGCCTGCGGGCCCGGGGGAGGGGGAAGGCGCGGGCGCGCGGGCGCCGGCTGCACCGCCGCCGGAGCAGGACACCATGCCCACGGGCCCGGCGGTGAAGCTGAGCGGCAAGCTCAACGTGAAGCGGGCCGTCCCGGTGATCATCGACCTCTTCCAGCCCGCCGAAGCGGCCGGAAAGGGAAGGAAGCACCTATATAAGCTGAAGCCGAACGGGAAGACCTGGAGCGCCCTGGTGCCGCAGGGCATCGGCCCCCTGGAGATCGACGCCTACCAGGATCTGTCGGGCGATGGACCCAGTGGCGACGACCCGCAAGTACATTATTCCTCCCCCATCGTCGTGAAGACGACCGACCTCTCCGACCTGGACCTGACGCTGCCATGACCGACCTCCCCGATCCCCTCCTCAAGCACGCCAAACAGGTGGGCGACCCGCCCACGAAGGCCGACAAAGAAGGCGCGCTGATCGCGCACCTCAGCGTGTACGTGCTCCACTTCATCGGGCCGGTGGCCGTCTTCCTGATCTACAAGGATGAGTCGCCGTATGTGAAGTTCCACGCCATGCAGGCGATGTTGTTGTACATTCTCCTCGCGATCGTCGCGTTCGTGGCCACGATCGGGATCACGATCATCGCCTCGTTCACCTGTGGCATCGGCAGCGTTCTCTACGTACTTCTCGTGCCCCTCTTCGCCGTCCCGCTCTGGCCGGCATGGAAGGCGTACGAGGGCGACTGGGACGGCCTCCCGGGTATCGGGCAGTTCGGCCGTTAGCCCCCAAGGGTTTGCCAACCCCCCCCCTCACGCGCTATCGTCGCACCCTCTCCCGCGGATGTCCGCATGCTGATCGCCCTCCTTCCCCTCCTCGTGCCCGACGCGTCTGCGCTCGCGCCGAGCAAGCTTGGGGACCTCACCATCACCGAGGTGCAGGCCGACCCCACCAAGGTCGCCCCGTACTACGGTGAGTGGTTCGAGATCTACAACAACTCAGGGAAGACCCTTGATCTGAACGGCGTGGTCATCGAGAGCGCGAACCACACGTTCACGATCAGCGGGCCGCCGATCAGCCTCGGCGTGGGCGACTACTTCGTCTTCGGTGACAGCGGGAACCAGACCCTCGGGGATTCCGACTTCAACGGGAACATCCCCGTCAACTACGTCTACACCTACTTCGGCGCCGACGGCTTCAACCTCGACATCGCGGATGACCTCCTCCGCGTTTCCTACGGTGGCGTCACCCTCGACGAGGTGGACTGGGACTCGTCCTGGGGCATCACGCCGGACAGCGCCCACCAATGCCAGCCCAACGCGAGCTGGAACGAGTGGGCCGACGACCTCTCGCTCAACTGGTGCCCCTCCGACTCGTTCATCACCGGCTCCGGCATGTTCGGCACCCCGGGCGCGCTCAACGACCAGTGCGGCAGCCACTACAACCAGGACGACGACGGCGACGGCTACTCCGAGTTCGAGGGCGATTGCAACGACTCGGACAAGGACGTGTACCCCGGCGCGGTGGACGGCATCGCGTCCCCCTACGGCGACGCGAATGACGACGGCGACTGCGACGGCGTGCGCGACGACGGCATCATCGACGACGACGGCGACGGCTGGACCGAGGTCGACGGCGACTGCGACGACGCGGACGTGAACACCTACCCGGGCGCCGTGGAGGTGCTCGACGGCGAGGACGACAACTGCAACGGCTGCGTGGACGATCTGGACAGCGACCACGACGGGTACTCGCAAACCGCCGACAAGTCCTGCGGCGAAGACTGCGACGACGCTCGCGACGACATCCACCCCGGCGCCGCCGAGATCCCCTACGACGGGATCGACCAGGATTGCGACCTCCTCGAGGTCTGCGACGCCGACGGCGACAGCTACAAGGCCACGTTCGACGTGAACCCCACGTGCACCGGGCCGCTCTGCTGCGACGGCACCGACTGCAACGACACCAACGAAGACGTGCACCCCGGCGCCCCCGAGAACAACGCCAACGGCATCGACGACGACTGTGACGGCACGGTGGACGTGCCCGACCACGACGGCGATGGCTTCTCGGTCGACGCGGGCGACTGCATGGACGCGGACCCCGCGACCGCCACCGCCAGCGAGCTCTCGATGAGCATGCAGGTCTACCCGGGAGCCAAGGAGCTCTGCTTCGACCAGGTCGACAACGACTGCGACGGCTGGATCGACAACGACCCGAAGTGCTCGCGCGACGCCGCGACCGCCACCGTACGCGGCGGTGGGCTCTGCGGGGTGGTGGACAGCACGGCCGCCGGGCTCCTCGCCCTGGCCGGCATCACTGCGGCGGCCTCCCGCCGCGCGCGTAAGGGGGCATGATGAGCGGTCTCCTTCTCCTGGCCCTCGCGGCCCACGCTGAAGAGGGCGACGCGGGCGTCGACTTCGAGCTCTTCAAGCCCCACGCCGACAGCTACGGCTACGGTGTGGTGCCCGGCGCGAGCACCCTGCAGAACCTGCAGCTCGGCGCCGGCCTGTGGTTCGACTTGAGCCACAACCCTGTGGTTCTGGTCGACGCTGACGGCAACCGCGTCTCGATGGACGGCGGACAGACCGACGGGCTGGTGAGCAGCCGCGCCCAGATGCACGCGCAGGTGGGCATCGGTCTCTCGAAGTTCTTCAGCTTCTCCTTGGATATGCCCTTCGTGCTGTCGCAGGATGGGTACCAGGCGCCCACCCTCGGCGACGCGACGCTCCCCAAGCTCGAGACGGCCGGCGCCGGCGACCTTCAGATGTTGCCCAAGGCCGTGGTGCTCGATCGCGACCAGTTCCCGTTGGGCATCGCCGTCGCCGTGCCCGTCAGCGTGCCGTCGGGAAACGCGACGGCGTTCCTCGGCGAAGGCTCGATGAGCGCCGCGCCGCAGGCGATCGTGGAGTGGTCCGACAAGAAGATCCACACCCGGGCCTACAAATTCCGCGTGTCGGCCATGGGCGGGGTGCTCTTGCGTGAGCCTGCGCGCCTCGCGGACACCCGCATCGGCAACGCGTTCCTCTACGGCATCGCCGCGGGTGTGCACCCGATCTCGCCGCTGGAGATCGATCTCGAGCTCCACGGCAACAGCGCCGGTGCCCGCGCCTCGCAGAACGCCGCCGAGCTGCTGCTCAACGCCAAGTTCCTCATGGGCGACCTGCTCGCGGTGAACCTCGGCGGTGGCTCCGGCCTCTTCGGCGGCGTGGGCGCGCCCGACTACCGCGTCTACGCGGGCGTCTCCTTCGCCCCCAACTTCGACCCCGCCTCCCGCGACTCCGACCTCGACCACGTGGCCGACGGCTCCGACAAGTGCCCGAACGACCCCGAGGACATGGACGGCTTCCAGGACAAGGACGGCTGCCCCGAGCTCGACAACGACGCCGACGGGCGCGAAGACGGCATCGACAAGTGCCCGAACGACCCCGAGGACGACGACGGGTTCATGGACAACGACGGCTGCCCCGACCCGGACAATGACAAGGACGGCGTGATGGACGCCGACGACCAGTGCCCGGTGGACGCCGGCAGCCCCGACATGGCCGGCTGCCCGGTGAAGGACACCGACGGCGACGGGCTCACCGACGATCTGGACCGATGCCCCTACGACGCCGAGGACAAGGACGGCGATCGCGACGAAGACGGCTGCCCCGACGAAGACCGCGTCGTGGTGGAGAAGGGCTTCATCAAGATCAACGACGTCATCTACTTCGACACGGGGAAGGCCACGATCCAGGAGCGGAGCTACGGCCTGCTCGACGAGATCGCCGCCGTGGTCAACAAGAACCCGCAGCTCTTGAAGATCCGCGTGGAAGGCCACACCGACGACGTGGGCAACGACCTCTCCAACCTCAAGCTCTCCCAGGCGCGCGCCGAGAGCGTGAAGGCGTACCTCTCGAGCCACGGGGTGGACGCCGCGCGGTTGGACGCGGCCGGCTTCGGAGAGATGAAGCCCAAGGTGCCCAACGATTCGGAAGAGCACCGGGCGGAGAATCGTCGCGTGGAATTCATCATCGTCGATCAAAAGTAGTGGTATTCTTAGATCGCTTCTGGGGTCCCCATGCGCTCGATGATGCCCTCCGTGTTCCTCCTCGCCCTCGCGCTCGTGGGGTGCGAGGTCCCGACGGTGGCCGACAAGCCCGACGAGACCACCGACCCGCTCACGTCGAACACCTCAGAAGAAATTCCGGTCGATAGCGGGGATACCGCGGATGGGGTGGATGACGGGGTCATCTCCGGCATCGTCACCGTGTCGTTGTTCAACTACGACAACAAGGGCGAGCTGGAGTGGACCGACTGGTCCGCCGCGTACCCCGACGGCGACTTCCCCTTCGGCTCCATCTTCGTCGGCGCCTACCGGCTCGACGAGGAGGCGTTGAGCCTCAACTTCCTCGACCAGTACGTGATCCGTTCGCCCGACCAGGAGGGGAACAAGTACGAGCTCCAGGTCGACCCCTCCATCTCCGGCGAGGTGCGCGTGTACGCCATCCTCGACTACTGGGGCGATGGCATCCTGGCCACGACCGAGCCCATGGGCATCTGGCCCGACACCATCCCGGTCACCTCGGGCGTAGAAGTGGGCGACGTGAACGTCGACATCCCGGCGCCCTACTACGACTTCGACGGCGCGGCGGGCGGTGGCGGCGGCGCGGGGGGTGGCAATGAGGTCGGCGGCGGCGGTGGTGGCGCCGGTGGCGAGTTCGATCCCGCCTACTGGATCGAGCTCAGTGGCGCAGGCCTCATCACGGAGAGCTACGCGGGCGGCAGCTGCGTGGCGCTGATCTACGGGGCGGACGGCAGCGGGCCCTACTACGCCGACTCCTTCACCCCGGTGAAGAACGACTCCGGCGCCGAAGGCAGCTACTCGATGTGGCTCCCCAAGAACTACGGCACCGTCAAGTTGCTCGGCGCGTGGGACAGCAACTACAACGGCCTCATCGACCCGGCGGACACCTGGGGTGAGTACGTGGATGGCACGGGCGCCCCGGCGAACCCGCTGGCGATCGCCGAGAGCGATCTCCCCGATCACACGCTCATGCTCCCGTCTACCAGCGCCGGGGTGAACCCTTCGTTGGTCCCCTTCGTGGTGATCTCCGGCAACGTGCTGCTCGACTCCGGTTTTGACGGGCTGGATCCCTCGGCCAAGGTCACCGTGGCCGCGATGAAGTACAAGCCCGACTCCGACATCTCCTCGGCGGACATCCCGGGCATCTCCTACGACTACGCCACCTTCACCGGGGCTGAGCTCACCGGCAGCGGCCTCGGGTACACCCTCGTGGCGCCCGCGAACACCATCGTGTATCTCTGGGCCTACCTCGACAACGAGGGCGACGGGGTCATCAACGAGGTGGGCGAGTCCGTGGCCAGCTATGGCAACGACCCGTCGGGCCACCTCGCGACCGGCACCGAGTCGCACACGAGCGTGGATCTCACCCTGAATGAGGTCACGGAGTAAGAATCCCGTCCGGAGGGTCGTGCGGCGGCTGCCCACCCCCGGGTAGCCTGTGATACGCTGCGCCCCTTGTCGGAGGTGGAGATGTTCTCCCTGATCGCGCCCCTCGTCCTGCTCTCTCCCGCCCACGCTGGCGCCGTCGCCTCCCACTTCGAGAGCGACGGGAAGGAGAAGAACCACTGGAACGCGGGCGCCGCGCTCGACGGCAAGCTGGAGACCGCCTGGTCCCTCCCCAGCGACTCCGAGAACCGCGGCGAGAGCATCACGCTCGACGTTCCCCGCGGCGAGGTGGAGAAGATCGGCCTCGTCGCCGGCTGGGACAAGACCGAGAAGACCTTCAAGGACTACCCGCGCATCAAGCAGCTCCGGGTCGACGTGATCTCGGTCAACAACGACCAGTCCGAGGTGCAGGTCGGCAGCCAGACGGTTGAGGTCGCCGACAAGCAGGGCTGGCAGTACGTGGCGCTCAAGGACAAGGTCACCATCGGCAGCCCGGACAGCTTCTTCGGCGGCAAGGTGCGGCTCACCGTGCTCGATGTGTACCCTGGCGCCGACTTCCCGAACCTCCGCGTCTCCGAAGTCGCGGTGTTCATGGCAGAGATCAACGCCACCCCGACCCTGAGCATCGACTCCGGCACCACCACCGGGGACGACATGGCCATCACCGACAACGCCCCGAAGACCCTCTGGGTCGGCACCCCCGGCGCCACCATGACGGTGACCCCCGCGGGCTGGGCCGTGTCCTCCATCGGCTTCCAGGGTGACAAGAGCAAGGGGCGCGCCAAGACCGTGAAGGTGACCGTGGGCGAAGGCGGCCCGGAGCAGACGTTCACCCTGGCCGACAAGCCCGATCTCCAGTGGATCACCCTGGCCCCCACCAACGGCGTGGTCGGCACCTCGCTCGACAGCCTGCACATCACCATCGTCGACAGCTACGGCGCCGACGTGGGCCTGCAGGAGATCAAGTTCAAGGCCACGAGCTTCGACTCGATCTAGTCGGATGCGCCGAGGGTGCGCCGCGCACCTTCGGCAGAGGCCCGGTACACCACCTCGGAGTGGCGCCGGAGCACATCCTCCCAGGTGGCGCGCCGCTCCTTGATCCGGAGGCGCCAGAGCTCCGCCCGGAGGCGGCGCTCCAACGTAGGGAGGTGGGGGAGCGCCGGCAGGTCCACCTTGCTGGAGAACGCCCAGCCGTCCCCGAGACGGTAGGCGCGCGCCACGTAGACGCCGGACGGTCCGCTGGGCGGGCACATTCGCGGGTTGATGTCGAGCTGCGCGACCCCGTCGACGTAGAGGCACGGCGGCGCGCGGTCGATACGGTTCATGGTCTGCACGAGGGGGCGGTCGCGCTCGTCGTCCGCCCAGGCGTCCACGGCGCGGCGGTTCGGCCCGAGGGACTCGATCCACGCGATGGCGGCCATGGTGCCGACGGTGGGGCGGGCGTAGGGGTCGCCAGTGACCCGCTCGAGGAGCACCCCGGCGTCGGGGACCTCGTCCTCCACGAGGTCGGCGAGCGCCTCATCGGGCAGGGGCACGTCGGCGACGAGCAGCGGGCGTTTGTCATGGTGCTCTACGCCGTTCCAGTGCGGACGGTGGTCGAGGACGAGGGCCTCGACGAAGGGCTGCATGGCCTCGTAGGGACCGGTCCCCGCGAGCCACGCCTGGAACGCGGCGTGAAACCCCCGCTCCGCAGCGCGCTGCTCCACCGGGGTGAGCGCTCCCTTCACGAACTCCGCGTAGTGCGCCGGGTTTCCCATCACCAGATGCGCCTCGTCGCCCGCGCAAGGGTCGCCGGGGTTGAGGACAGTCGGGAGGATGTCGGAGTCGTGGGGCATGGGGGGGAGGGGGCCTAACCTTCTGGCAGGACGGCTTGCCGGGGATGGTGCTCGGTGCCACCGGCCGACGCTGCTCCGTCGCGATAGATCCTCGCATGCTGATCTGGCTGCTGCACGGGTGCTTGTTCGATCGCGGTACGTACGAGCGACGCCTGGAAGAGTTGACCGATCACGACGGAGATGGCTACGCCCTGGTGGACGATTGCGACGACGCAGATGCCAGCATTGCCCCTGGGCTTCCCGAACATTGCGATGGGATCGATGAGGACTGTGACGGGGTCGCTGACGATGACGCGCTCGATGCTCGCGCGTGGTACTCCGACCTCGATGGTGACGGTTTCGGCGTGGCTGGTCCGGAACGCATGGCCTGTGACGACCCGAAGGGCTTCGCCCCAAACACCTTGGACTGCGACGACGGCGACCCGCTTCGCAGCCCCTCCGAGACGGACGTCCCCTACGACGGAGTCGACCAGGACTGTGACGGCGCGGATCTCACCGACGTCGACGGCGACGCCTTCGAGGGCGCTCCCGCCGGTGGTGACGATTGTGACGACGAGGATGGCGCGGTTCATCCCGGTGCGGCCGAAGTGGCTTACGACGGAATCGATCAGGACTGCGCCGGTGGTGACCTCACCGACCTCGATGGCGACGGTGTCGACGCCCCGCAGGTGGGGGGCGACGACTGCGACGACGACGACGCAGCGGTGTACCCGGAAGCCGAAGAGACGTGGGCGAACGGGTTCACCGACAACGACTGCGACGGAGCCCCTGGCGCCGCGCAGCTCGACTTCGGCGGCCGGGTCTGGGCGAGCAACCAGGCCGGGGGGCTGCTCGGCCGTGAAGTGGCGGCTGGGGGAGATCTCGACGCCGACGGGCTCGACGATGTCCTGCTCGCGAGCGAGTACGACTCGACGCTCGGTTCCGGCTCCGGCGCCATCTACGCAGTGGACGGGGCGCCGGGAGGAACGGCCCTGACCACCCGGGCTCTCCTTCCGGAACGGCCTGGCACGTGGTTCGCGTCGTCGCTCGATGCCGGAGTCGACGTCACGACCGACGGGGTGGGGGATGTTGTGGTGAGCGCGCCCGGTGACGGGGCCGATCTCGGCGAGTCGTGGCTGGTCGACGGGAAGGCGTGGGCGTCCGCAGGGGCAGTCGACGTCGACGCCGTCGCGCTTGGCGCAGTGGCTGGCAGCTCAGCCACGTCCTTCGGACCCACGACGGTTCGCTTCGTCGGCGACATGACAGGGGATGGGATCGAGGACGTCGCAATGAGCGAGTGTTGTGGCACGTCGAGCGGCCCGGCCAGCACCGGTCGTGTCGCGATCGTGTCATCAGACGACTTCGAGGGGAGCATCGAGGACGCTGCGGTGGTCATGACCGGACCGTGGGACGGGGCCTACATGGGCGGTACCCTCGACCCCATCGGGGATCAAGACGGGGACGGGCTCGCAGAGGTGTTGGTGGGCGGGATGTCGGGGCTCGCCGCCGCGGTGGTGGGTGGCAGCCGAAGTGGGACGCTGACCGACCTGGCGATCATGATGGTCTACGGAGACGTGTCCGAGGGCTACGCCGATGCCCGGGCGGCGGGAGACCTCGACGGGGACGGCGCGGAGGACATCGCGGTGCTAGGAGACTATTCGGCGGGTACTGTGTACCTGTTCACCGCGGTGGCGTCGGCGCCGACGCGCACCCTCGACGCACCGAGCGCCACCATCACCTGGGTCGAACATGGAGGGGTCGCCGACATCGTTCCGTTGGGCGACCTCGACCGCGATGGGCAGGATGAGCTGCTCCTTGCTCAGTACTTCTCGGACTCTGGTAATCAGCGGCTGTGGCTGATCCCCGGCGCGGACGTGCGCGTGGCCGCGATCATCCCGGCCGAGTCCGCGCGGTTGACGGGACTCAGCGTGGTCTGAGCACTAGTGACTTCTTGACAAGTCAATGCTGCCGGGTGATCCGGGATTCCTGGAGAATTTCATGGATCCGAAGCGCTGGAGTGAAGAGGAGTTCGGGGAGGTGGACCTCCACGACGCCCGGCTGGACCGGCGGC
>CAIXRH010000197.1 GCA_903921785.1 uncultured Pseudomonadota bacterium | reverse complement strand
GCCGTCGTCGAGGTGGCGGAAGACCGCCTCCTTTGCCTGGGCGCGTACCGCCACGAGGTTCTGGCGGTAGCGGGCGTCGATCCCCTTGCGCGCCACGATCTCCCGCAGCGGCGCCGCGTACTTGGGGACGCCGAAGATGCCTGGGCCGGCGGCCATGTAGATGACGTTGGTCTTTTCGCGGACGCCCTGGCGACGGAACGCTTCGTCCGCGAGGTACACGATCTTCTGGGGGGCGCCGGCGCACTTGATCGGCGGCGGCGGGAAGTTGAACACCGCGTTGCCGCCCTTGAAGTTGCGGATGTTCTCCCAGGTGCTGTCGACGAGGTCGTAGCGATAGTTGGAGCAGATTCCGTTCTTGCCGAGGTTGCCCTCGAGCCCGTCGATCTTGTGCCAGTCGAGCTGGATGCCCGGTGCCATCACCAGCTGGTCGTAGGTGACCACGGTGCCCGAGGCGAGGGTGACCTCGTTCTTCTCGGGGTTGAACGTGGCGGCGCTGTCCTTGATCCACGTGGCGCCAGCCGGGATGAAGTCGGCCTCGCGGCGCTCGGTGATCGACTTGTCGAACACGCCGGCGCCCACGAGGGTCCACAGCGGCTGGTAGTAGTGGTTCTCGCTGGGCTCCACGATGGCGACGTCGGCGACGCCCGCGTTGCGGAGGCGAGCGGCGACGCTGAGGCCAGCGGTCCCGCCGCCGATGACGAGCACGGAGTGGTGGACGGACATGAGGGCCTCCTAGGCGCGGGCGGGAAGGGTGGTTTCGGAGTCGAGGGCGATGCCGAACTGCCGGGCGAAGGCCACGGCGAAGCCCAGCGCCCGCTGGACCTCCGGCTCGGAGAGGGCGCGCAGCGCGCCGAACGGGCCGACGGGCCCGCACTGGCAGGCGCGGCTGGCGACGAGCGCCTTGCCGGCCAGGCTCACCACGCGCACCGACTCCGGGTCGAGCACGCCGCTCTCCAGGAGGGAGTGGACCTCGGTGAGGCGCTCGGTGACCACCGTGAGCACCTCCAGCGCGGCCGGGGAGGTGAGGCGCTCGGCGGCGCCCATGAGGACCTGGGCCCGTTCGTGCAGCGGCACGCCGGTGAGGGCCACGCGCTCGGCGAAGTCGTCGAAGGTGTCGGCGGCCAGGGCCACGGCGCCCGGCGCCTGATCGAGCAGGGCCAAGGTCGGCTCCAACTTGTCCATGCGGGAGAGCAGCGCGTCGACGGCGCGCAGGGTGTCGGGGTGGCTCAGCCGATCGAGCACGTGGACGGCGCCGTGGAGCCGGGCGTCGAGATTCCCTTCGCCCACCCGGGCGGCGAGCCCGTCGGCGGTGTCGGTGATCATCGCGAGGGCGTTGGGCGCCTCCGCGAGCAGGCGCTCCACGGGGGCGAGGCGCGCTTCGATGGAGTCGAGTCGGGAATGCAGGCGGTCCAAGGACGCCAGGATGGCGTCGGTCGGGGTCGGGTCGGCCACGGGGTCTCCCTGGGTCGACGAGGACAATGCAACCAACGTGCCACGGCGCCGCGAGGGGTGTCGATCGGCTGCAAAGGGGAGGTTTTCGGCGGAGTGTGTCGCGGGCGGCCGCAGCGCAGCGTGGAGCGGAAGCGCCCTGAAATAGGGTGAAACAGCGTCGGCGAGGTGAAACGTTCCCGACGCGGGCGACCGCACGCGGTTCCAGGGGAGTCCGGGCGAAAGGTGGTCCTCCGGGCGAAGGACCGGGGGCCCGGGTCTGGGGGCGCCGGGCGGGACGGTCGCCCGGTTACGATGGCACGGCGCTTGCTGACTCGGGCGGCGAGGTCCACATGAGCCCCCTGAACGCCGTCTCGTCCCCTACCGCTGCTGGCTACCGCGACGTGCCCGTCGCCGCCGCCCGCCCCCTGCTCGCCGCTGCGCGCCTCGTGGACGTGCGTGAACCCCATGAATTCACCGGTGAGCTCGGGCACATCGCCGGCGCCGAGCTCGTGCCGCTCGCCACCGTGGTGGACGCGACGGCCACCTGGGACCGCCACGCGCCGCTGCTGATCATCTGCCGTTCAGGGGGGCGCTCCGCCCGGGCCGCCACGGCGCTCGCAGGCGCCGGCTTCGTCGAGCTCTACAACCTCTCGGGCGGCATGCTGGCGTGGAACGACGCCGGCTTCCCCGTCGCGCGCTGACCCTCACCTCGTGGAGACTGTGATGGAAATCAAGACCTTCTTCGACCCGCGCACCTGGACCCTGACCTACGTGGTGTGGGACCGGGCGAGTCGCGACGCCCTCATCGTCGATCCCGTGCTCGACTTCGAGCCCGCCTCCGGGCGGATCTGGCGCGAGTCGGTGAACCACGTGATCGCCTACGTGGAGGCCGAAGGGCTGAAACTGCGTGGCATCTTCGAGACCCACGCCCACGCCGACCACCTCACGGGCGCCCAGGTGCTCCGGGATCGGTTCGGGGCGCCCGTCGTCATCGGCAGCGCCATCACCGCCGTCCAGAAGGTGTTCGCCCCGGTCTTCGGGTTCGGCGCGGACTTCCCCACCGACGGCAGCCAGTTCGACCGGCTCCTCGGCGATGGCGATCGGTTCGAAGCGGGCACGCTGACGGTGGAGGCCATCCACACCCCCGGCCACACCCCCGCGTGTATGTCCTACAAGATCGGCGACGCCGTCTTCACCGGCGACGCGCTGTTCATGCCGGACTCCGGCGTGGGCCGCTGCGACTTCCCGGCGGGCGACTCGGGCAACCTCTACCACTCGGTCCACGAGAAGCTCTACGCGCTGCCGGACACGACGCGGGTCTTCGTCGGCCACGACTACCAGCCCGGCGGTCGGGCGATGGCCTTCGAGACGACGATCGGTGCCTCGAAGGCGGGCAACGCCCACCTCAAGGCGGAGACCGAGCGCGAGGCGTTCGTCGCCTTCCGCAGCGCCCGCGACGCCACCCTCGGCGCCCCCCGCCTGCTGTTCCCGAGCGTGCAGGTGAACATCGCGGCCGGGCGGCTTCCGCCCGCTCACGCCAACGGCAGGACCTACCTGGTGATCCCGGTGAAGGTCGCGGAGTAGCCGGGGCGGCGTTACCCGCCGCGGGTGCGCCACCGCCAGAACGTGGGTCGGCTCACGCCGAGCAGCGCTGCCGCCTCGCCCACGTTGCCCCCCGTCCGGGCGAGGGCCGCCTCCGCAGCGGCCGCCCGGTCGGGCGCGGTCCGCGGCGGTGCGGCGCGCGCGGCCGGTGGAGCCACGGGCGCCAGCGGCGATCCCGTCACGGGCACGGCCGTCACGGGCACGGCCGTCACGGGCGACACGGGCGCCGGGGGGGCCCAGCCCGGCACGGGCGAAGCCGGAGGCTGGAGCACGCGCGCTGGCTCTGCGGACGCTTCGCCGAACTCGGGCGGCAGCGCGTCCGGAGGGATCACCGCCGCCCGGCTGACGGCGAACATGTACTCCACCACGTTTTGGAGCTCCCGGACGTTCCCGGGCCACCGCCAGGCGAGGAGTCGGCGGCGGGTCTCAGGGGCGAGCCCGGTGACGTGGTGTGGACCGCGCCGGTTGGCCGCCGCGACGAGCGCGTCGAGGAGCAGCGCTACGTCTTCTGGGCGCTCGCGGAGCGGGGGGAGAAAGACGGGCACCACGCGCAGGCGGAACATCAGGTCTTCCCGGAAGCGGCCGGCTTTCACCTCTTCGCGGAGGGCCTTGTGGGTGGCGGCGACGATGCGTACGTCCACCTTGACGGGGCGGGTGCCGCCCACCGGCGTGAATGTGCGCTCCTGGAGCACCCGCAGGAGCTTCGACTGCAGCTCCAGCGGCAGCTCGGCGACCTCGTCGAGGAAGAGCGTTCCTCCGTCGGCCTGGGCGAAGATGCCCGTACGGTCGGCGGTCGCGCCCGTGAACGCGCCTCGCACGTGCCCGAAGAGCTCGCTCTCCAGGAGCGAAGCGGTGAACGCTGCGCAGTTCACCGCTACGAAGCGCCGGTTTCGGCGCCGGCTCTCGGCGTGGATCGCCTGCGCCACCAGCTCTTTTCCAGTGCCGCTCTCGCCGCGAACGAGGATTGTGGCCTCCGTCTCGGCGACGTTGCGGATCGTCTCGATGGCGGCGAGCATCCGCGGATCCCGGGAGAGCAGGCCGTGGAAGGACACGGGCGCCGGCGCCGCGACGGACCGCGGGGGCGCCGGCGGCGTGGCGGGAAGGACACGGAGAAGCTCGATCGCCCCTGCGAAGCGCCCGTCCGCGTCGAAGAACGCCCGCGCCGACTTCCGCACGTCCACCGAGTCCCCGTCCTTGTGGTGGCAGGCGAGGGGAACATCCCGCACGACGCCGCGCTCGGCGACCCCACAGCCGGCCATGCACGCTGGGCAACGAAAGCCCTTCAGGCAGTGCGCCCCGAGCATTTCCTCCGCCTTGAAGCCGAGGAGCCGCTCGGCCCCGGCGCTCCAGTGCACCACGTTGCGGTCGGCGTCCACCACGAAGAGGGCGTGATCCTCGAGCAGCTCGCCGAGCGCCGCGAACGCCGCTTCCGCGCCGGTGCGGCGGAGCCAGGTGCTCAGTGAAACAGCCACGCGCCCTCGTGTTTCATCTTCCCGGTAACGCATGAAACACCGCGGCGCCGCCTCGGTAAGAAAGGGCAGTTCATAGCTGGTCAAGGTCCGCGGTCGTGGCCGTCGGCACGGGCCGTGCACTCTCCCGGGCCGCCCATGTTCTTCTTCGCGCTCGCCCTGTCCGTCCTCGTCGGCGTTTCGCTGGGCCTCCTCGGCGGGGGCGGCTCCATCCTCACCGTCCCCATCCTGCTCTACGTAGTGGGCCAGGAGGACAAGGTCGCCATCGCCACCTCTCTGCTCGTCGTAGGGATCACCAGCATGGCAGCGGTGATCTCCCATGCGCGGCAGGGCAACGTCGACTGGCGGACGGGCCTCTTGTTCGCCGCCTCCGGGGCCACGGGCGCGTTCCTGGGCGGCTTCGGCTCGGAGGCGGTGGCCGGGGTCTGGCTGGTGCGGGGCTTCATCGGGATGATGCTCGGCACGGCCATCGCCATGATCCGCGGCCGCCGGGACGACGCGCCGACCGGGCAGTTCGCCGCGCCGAAGGTGCTGGTCACCGGGTTCGTGCTCGGCGCCCTCACCGGGCTGGTCGGCGCCGGAGGTGGCTTCGTGATCGTCCCGGCGCTGGTGCTCGTCGGCGGGCTCCCGATGAAGCGTGCGGTCGGCACCTCGCTGGTGGTGATCTCGGTGCAGACGCTGGCCGGCTTCGTCGGGCACGTCACCCACGTCTCCATCGACGTGCCGGTGGCGGCGGGCGTGACGCTCGCGGCTGTCGCCGGCTCGTTCTTCGGCGGCGCGCTCGCGGCGCGGGTCCCGGCACCCCTGCTTCGTCGGGCCTTCGGCGTGTTCGTACTCCTCATGGCCACGTACATGGTCTGGAAACAACGCTGACGATACCTTCCGAGGATGTCCCCCCTCCTCCCTTTCGCCTCGTCGGCGGACCCGGCGGCGCTCGGCATCGGCTGTGTCTGTGTCGTCGGCGTCTTCGTGCTCGTCGCCGTCGCCTGGTACTTCAGCCCCGATCAGGTGATCAAGCGCAAGCTGAAGAAGGTACCGTCCACCACGCTCATCGCCGCCGGCTCGGCTCCGATGGTGCGCATCACCGGAAAGGTGCTGGCCGACGGCCTCTCCCTGGTGACCCCGCTCAGCGGTGTGCCGTGCGCCTGGTACGGCGCCTACGTCGACGAGTATCGGCACCACGGAAAGAGTGGGTCGTGGCACGAGATCATCAAGGAGGAGGTCGCCAGCGAGTTCTTCCTCGACGACGGCTCGGGGGTCGCCGTCGTGCGCGCGGTGGCGCCCAAGGTCTCCTCGCCGCGGGACCACAACACCGGCTCCGGCACGTTTGACGACGCCTCGCCGGTGGAAGAGGCGTTCCTCAAGAAGCACGGGCGTACCTCCACCGGGCTCCTCGGCCTCAACCGCCGACTGCGGTATCGCGAGGCCAAGTTCGAGGCGGGCGAGACCGTCACCGTGCTCTGTCAGGTCCGGAGTCTCAGCGACCGGCGCGCCCGCTACGAGCTGGTGGCGCCGGAGGGCGGCGAGATGCTCATGAGCGACGATCCCTCCGCGGTGACGTGACCTGCGCCGTGGCCCGGGCGACCGGCGCGCGATGCTCGGTGCCCCGATGGCCGCGGTCCGCGGCGGGCGATAGTCGATCCTGCGATGTTCCGCCCGTGACCGTGCTTCCCTTCGGCCGTCGATGCTTCGCCGCGAGCGCGGCGCTGCTCGCCCTCGCCGGGTGCGATCGGGTCACGAACTACCCGGGGGTGCACGAGCTGCCGCCGACGCCGGTGGCCGTCGTGCCCGCGGCGCCGCCCGCGCCGATCGTTTTCCCGGCCAACCCGGTCTCGTGCGACCCCGCGGCGCCGGTGTGCGGGGCCGGAGAAGGCTGCTGCGAGCGGTGTTGTCGCCCGGGGGACGGCCCCGTGTGCCTGCCGCTGGTGGGGGGGGGCTGCCCGCTCCCCGACCTCACGGTCGACCAGAAAATGCTCCAGGCCTCCGTCGCCCGCGAGCCGTTCACGCCCGACGCCAAGACCTGCCCCGAAGCCCTGGAGTGCCTGGGTGGCACCGGCCCCCGCCAGCTCCTCCGCTTCACCACCGCCGCCCGCAACGACGGCACCGCGCCGTTCTTCGTGGGCAAGCCGGCCGAGCTCCCGGAGCTCTTCCACTGGTCGGACTGCGAACAACACTGGCGCCAGGGCAACGTGATGGAGTTCCGCCTCAAGGACACCTCGGGAAATGTGGTGGCGACCGGGCACAAGGCCGGGTTCTGCCTGATGGACGACATGGACTTCAAGCAGACCGGCAAGACCCCCACCTTCAACTGCGCCGACCAGGGCATCAGCCCGGGCTGGGCCGACCTCTACGGCAACCCGCTGGACTGCCAGTGGGTGGACGTCACCGGGGTGAAGGCGGGGGACTACACCTTGGAGGTCGAGATCAACGCGGACCACCGGTTCCTCGAGGGCGACTACCAGAACAATGTCTCCACCGCCCCGGTCCACCTCGCGCCCTGACGCGGGGACCCGGGTTTCGCGGCTGCGTTGGCAGCGGGCCGCGGTGCTCGGCGCCGTCTGCGTGGGGATGGTCGTCCACGTCGTCCATGGGGGGTGGGCCGGCACCACGCTCGCCCCGTTGGAGCTGAGCGAGTCGCTGCGCACGGTTCACCAGGGGGTGGTCACTGCGGGCGCGCTCCTGATGGTGGCGGCGATCGCGGCGACGGCGATCTACGGGCGCTTCTTCTGCGGGTGGGGCTGCCACTTCCTCGCGGTTCAGGACGCCACGACGGCCCTCCTCGGCCGTTTCGGGCTCGGTCGCGAACGAGCGCCCTGGCGAGCGCTCCGCTGGGCCCCGGTCGCGCTGGTGGTCTACCTCTACGGGTGGCCGCTCCTCCCGGTGCTCCTCGGTGAGGTCGCGTGGCCCGGGCTCCACGTACAACCCGCGGAGTCGGCGTGGGGCTCGTTCCAGACGGACGACCTCTGGCGGAGCATGCCGGGCGTGCCGGTGATGGTCGCGACGTTCTTCGTCGGCGCGGTCGCGCTCGTGGCGGTCGCGGGACCGCGCGCGTTCTGCCAGACCGCCTGCCCCTACGGGGTTTTCTTCGCGGGCGCCGATCGGCTGGCGCCGCAGCGGATCACGCTCACCGGCGCGTGCAGCGGCTGCAACCGGTGCTCCGAAGCCTGCTGGTCCGGCGTGGACGTGCTCGGCGAGCTCCGCGCGAGCGGTGCGGTGCGAAACAGCGCGTGTATGCGGGACCTCGACTGCGTGGCGGTCTGCCCGACCGGGGCGATCACGCTGAGCCGGGCGCCGCTCCAGCTCCGGCCGGCGCGGCCGGCGGAGGTCCGGGCGCCCTGGGCGGAAGAAGCGTTGGCGGCGCTCCTCGTCCTCGGCGGCTTCCTCGCCTTCCGCGGGCTCTATGCGGCCATCCCGGTGCTCATGGCGCTCCCTGCGGCCGTCCTCGTCGCGGTCGTGACCCTCCGTGCGCTCGGCCTGCGTGGCGGCGCCGCAGTGGCCCCGACGGGGAAGGGGACCCTCCCGCTCCGTCTTGCCGCCCTGTCACTCCTGGCGTTCACCGCCCACAGCGGCCTTGTCCGCCTCCACGAGGCCCGCGCGCAGACCGCCGAGCTCGCGGCTCGCGCGGGCGACCCCTCCGACTTGGCGGAGGCGATCGCCGAGTGGGAAGCCGCCCGCGACCTCGGGGTGTACGCCCCGACGACGCTCCGCTCCCGCCTCGCGGACCTCTACCTGCGCCGGGGCGATCGTCGGGCGGCGGTGGCGGAGCTGCGCGCGGTGGTGGACGCCGATCCCGGCGACGAAGGCGCGCGGCGGGCGTTGGCAGCGGTAGAGGGCGCTTCCGCCGATCAGGGCGCCGAGCACCCGTACGCCGAGTAGTACCCCGGGGAGTCTCCCCAGGCCCAGCAGGCGGAGCCGTCGTCGGAGATCAGGAAGAAGGTCACCGACGACGGGTCGATCTGGTCGCCGAAGAGGGTGTCGCCGTCGCCGAGATCGCCGACCGAGAACACCCGGGTGAGCGTGCCACCCGTGGCGCCGAGGTCGTGGCAGAGGTCGTAGCCGTAGTCGTCGTAGCCCCGAGGTTGTCCGCCGGGGATGCAGCTCTCTCCGTACCAACCGGCGTCCTTCACGCCCGTCTCGGCGATGCCGAAGGACCAGCCGGCGGCCGAGCCGTCGATCCTCACCTCAACGCCCGTTGCGGTGAACGTGACGTCAACCGAACCGAGCGTCGCGACGTCGGGCACCCCCTCGTCCACCTCGCCGTCGCAGTCGTCATCG